>JAAFIT010000110.1 GCA_013298745.1 Sphingomonadales bacterium | reverse complement strand
CAATCCGAGGTGGCGCGGCCGGATCCGCCGCGCGTTGCGCCGCCGCCACCGCCGGCACCGCCCCCCGCTCTGGCACCGCCGTCTCCGGCGACGCCGAAGGGCCGCGGCAACGTGTTTTCGGATGACGACTTCCCGGATGCGTCACGTCGCGCCGAAGAACAGGGTGTCACACGCGTCAGCTATGTGATCGGTACAGATGGCAAGGTTTCGTCCTGCACCGTCACACAGTCGAGCGGCTTCGCACGACTTGATGATGCAACGTGCAAGATCATCATGCGTCGGTTCCGCTTCAACCCGGCAACACGCGATGGTCAGCCTGTCGCGGAAACCAAAACCCAGCCCGTTCGCTGGCAGTTGAAGAATTAGTGCAATCGAACCGTATCCGGCCGCAGGGTCGGGTGCGGTTCTTCTTTTGAAGCTCAAACGATAAAATCGAGGGAAAATACAATGGAAACCGTGGCAGTCGAAAATCCTTATGGCCTGGCGGCGGCGCTTCAGCAGGGTGGTATCATCGCACAGTCGGTGTTCGGCATTCTGGTGTTCATGTCGCTGGTGTCGTGGTTCATCATCATCACCAAGTACATCGATCAGCGTAAGGTTCTCACCGAAGCAGCCGAACTCGAAAAGAAGTTCTGGGGCGCTCCGGATCTCAAGACCGGTGCTGCCAAGCTCGACAAGAATTCGCCGTTCCGCCAGATCGTTGACGACGGCCTGCGCGCTTCGGATCACCACGAAGGTCGCCTGACCGACAAGATCGATCAGCACGAGTGGGTGACGATGGCGCTCAACCGTTCGACCTCGGCCGTGTCGTCGAAGCTGCAGGGCGGTCTGTCGTTCCTCGCTTCGGTCGGTTCGACCTCGCCGTTCATCGGTCTGTTCGGAACCGTCGTCGGCATCTATCGCGCGCTCATCAACATCGGTCTTGCTGGCCAGGCATCGATCGACAAGGTCGCCGGCCCAGTCGGTGAAGCACTTATCATGACCGCGCTCGGTCTCGCCGTCGCCGTTCCGGCGGTGCTTGGCTACAACTGGCTGATCCGCCGCAACAAGGATGTCGTCGAAAAGCTCAACAACTTCTCGGCTGATGTTCATGGCGCTCTGGTCTCGGGTGCCCGTATCGCCGCTCCGGCTGCCGCGCCGGCCGCTGCTGCTGCTCCCAAGCGCTAAGCGCTTGGTTGCAGGCCAAGGAAGGGCAGAACAACCATGTCGATGAACATCGGATCGCCGAACGAGGACGGCAGCGAAAGCCCGATGACCGAAATCAACACGACGCCGCTGGTCGACGTCATGCTGGTTCTGCTCATCATCTTTCTCATCACCGTTCCGGTCGTCATCCAGACAGTGCCGCTGACCTTGCCGACCGTGACCAATTTGCCGACGACGACGAAGCCGGAAAACGTCCTGCTTTCGGTCGACACCAATTGCGATGTCTATTGGGGTCAGACCAGGATCGACACGAAGCAGGAGCTTCTTGATCGTGGCGTCAAGGCACTTCGTGACGAGATCGCCCGGCAGGAAAAGGCTGGTGGCAAGATCGAGCTTCCGGAAGTCCATATCCGCGGTGACAAGGACATGGAGTATCGTTGCGTCGGTGGGGTTATCTTCACCATGCAGCGTGCCGGCTTCCTGAAGATCGGCTTCATCTCCGAGCCCGTCGCCGGGCAAGTGACCCGCTGATGCGTTTCCGTGGCTGGTGCCAGACCGGTGCCAGCCACACGCGCATCGCTTGAATTCAAGGAGAATACCCATGGCAATTTCGATGGGGAGTTCAGCGGAAGGGGAACCGATCCCCGATATGAACACGACGCCGTTGATCGACGTCATGCTCGTGCTGCTGATCATGTTCATTATCACGATCCCGGTGCAGACCCACGCTGTGAAGCTTGACCTGCCGCCGCCGAACCCGAACCCGAGCAATGTCGATCCGGTTTTCAATCAGGTGGATATCGACTTCTTGAGCAATATCTACTGGAACAAGACCGAAGTCGATTTGCCGACCCTGCTTGGCTATATGAAGCAGGCAGCCGCAATGCCGACCCAGCCGGAACTGCGTCTGCGTCCGGAACCCCAGGCGAAGTATGAAGTCGTCGACAAGGTGATGGCCGAAGCCCAGCAGGCGGGCCTGACCAAGATGGGTTTCGTCGGCAACGAAGCCTACGCAAACTGATCCAGCCATAGTGCTGTGTTGAATAGGGGGCGTGCCGCAAGGCGCGCCCCTTTTCATTGTGTCCTGACCCTAGCATCCTAGGTCGGTTGTCTTTCACGGCCCGCCCCTTAGGCTCCGTCAAAACAAAGGGGAGAGCCACTGATGGGCCGCGTTGCAGACAAGATTGCCCTGGTGACCGGCGCCGCCTCGGGCCTTGGCGCCGAAACGGCGCGGCGATTGGCGGCGGAGGGCGCTTTCGTGATGCTCACCGATCGTGATCCGGCGGTGGCCGATGTTGCTGCCGCGATTGGTGATCGCGCCGATTCTGCCTTGCATGATGTGACGTCCGAAGATGATTGGGCTGCCGCCGTTGCCCAGACCACAGCGCGCTTTGGCCAACTCAGCATCCTCGTCAACAACGCCGGTATCGCGGGCGGCAATCTCGACCTGTTGACGCACAGCCTTGATGACTGGCGTCGGATCCTGTCGATCAACCTCGACGGCGTTTTCCTGGGGTTGCGCCATTGCGGCCCGGTCATGGCCGCAAGGGGAGGCGGCTCCGTGATCAACCTGTCTTCGATCTTAGGCAAGGTCGGCCTGCCAGGTGCTGCCGCTTACTGCGCGTCAAAAGGTGGCGTGCTTTTGCTCACCAAGGCAGCAGCGCTCGAATGGGCACCACTCAATATCCGCGTCAATTCGGTGCATCCGGGCTTCATCGATACACCGATGGTTGCAGGCGCGCTCCACGCGTCCGAAAACGGCAATGAGATGCGCGACATGCTGATCGCCGCGCATCCGCTGGGGCGCTTCGGTGTGCCGCTTGAGATTGCTGATGCGGTGGTGTTCCTCGCGTCCGATGAATCAAGCTTCATGACCGGCGCGGAGCTTGTCGTCGATGGTGGCTATACGGCGCGCTGATCGGACAGCGGTCTAGCTGGAGCCATTGGCCCCACATTCTGATCAGCCGTCAAGCCAGCCCGTTGCATGCAGCCAAGCAAAATGGGGTTTGGGGCCAATGGCCCCAACCGCCGGAGGTTCTTCTAAGCCACCTGCGCCGTGTCAGGCCGCACCTGTTCGAACTGTAGCCGCGCCAGTTTGGCATAGAGGCCGCCCTGGGCGATCAACCGGTCGTGGGTGCCTTCGGCGACAATGCGCCCCTGATCCATGACGACGATGCGATCGGCATTGCGAACCGTTGCCAGGCGGTGGGCGATGACGAGCGTGGTGCGGCCCTGCATCAGTCCTTCGAGGGCAGACTGCACCAGTCGTTCGCTTTCGCTGTCGAGGGCGCTGGTGGCTTCATCGAGTAGCAGGATCGGGGCATCGCGCAGGATGGCGCGGGCAATTGCCATGCGCTGGCGCTGGCCACCCGAAAGTCGCGTGCCGGCTTCGCCCATATAGCTGTGAATGCCATCGGGCAGATCGCGCAGGAAGCCGTCGGCATGGGCTGCCTTGGCGGCGGCCCAGACTTCGGCTTCGGTCGCGTCGGGGCGCCCATAACGGATATTTTCCAGCGCACTGGTGGCAAAGATGACACTTTCCTGCGGGACCACGGCGATACGGGCGCGAATGTCCTCGGGGTCGGCCGCGGTCAACGCCACGCCATCGATACGAATGCTGCCCTTCTCGGGGTCGTAAAAGCGCTGGACGAGTTGAAACAGCGTCGATTTTCCGGCGCCAGACGGGCCGACGATGGCCACGGTTTCACCAGCAGCGACATCGAGGCTGAAGTCGATCAACGCGGCGTCTTCCGGGCGCGATGGATAGTGGAAGGTGACATGGTCGAGCGCCACGGCACCGCGCGCCGGTACCGGCAGCGCCAGCGGCTTTTCGGGTGCGCGGATGCCGGGACGGGCAGCAAGCAACTCACGCATCCGGCCGGACGCGCCAGCAGCCCGCATGAAATCGCCATAGACTTCGGTGAGCGTTCCAAAGGCGCCGGCGACAATGACGGCGTAGAAGATGAAGGCCGCGATCGTGCCGCCGCTCAGCTTGCCCGAGATCACATCAAGTGCGCCTTGCCACAGGACCAGCGTGATCGCGCCGAAAATCAGGCCGATCACCAGCGCAGTCATGCCGGCGCGCAAGCGGATGCGCTTTTTCGCGGTGCCGAAAGCGGTTTCAACAGCCTCGCCAAAACGACTGGCTTCGCGGCCTTCCTGAGTGAAAGCCTGGACGATCTTGATGGCGCCGAGCACTTCGGCGGCCATGGTGCCGAGGCTGGCAATTCGGTCCTGGCTGGAGCGCGATACGGTGCGGACACGGCGACCCAGGAAGATGATCGGCAACATGGTCAGGGGAATTACCAGCAGCATCAACCCGGTCAGCTTGGGCGCTTCGCTGAACATCAGGATGATGCCACCGATCCCCATTGCGGCGTTGCGCAGCGCCAGCGAGGCCGATGTCGCGACCACCTGTTCGATCACGGCGGTGTCACTGGTCAGTCGCGAGGCGATTTCGGCCGGGCGATTTTCTTCAAAAAACACCGGGTCGAGCGTCAAAAGATGCCGATGAACGGTCTTGCGCAGATCGGCGACAACGCGCTCGCCGATCCAGCTCACGAAGTAGAAACGGAATGCCGTAGCGACGGCGAGAACGGCGACGACGCCAAGCAGGCCATAGAAATAGGGCGCAATGCTGGCGGGATCGGAGCCGACGGCAAAGCCATTGTCGACGACCTGCTTCAGACCCCGCGGGATGGCGAGGGTGGCAAGTGCGGCAACCGAAAGTGCCACCAGCGCCGCGGTCAATTGCGCCGGATAGGCGCGCACGAAGCCCCAGAGCAGAGTCAAATTCGACAATTTGCGCTGATCGGGCGGCGGTAGATCGGGTTTAACGGCCATGAAACCCGATAGCAGGGGTTTGAGCGTGGCTCAATCGCTAGCGGTGTCGCATCGCCCCCGCGCCAATCTGATAGGAAATCGGCACGCCTTGGCATTATCATTTGGCGTCATGGCCGTTGAAGACTATGCTGCACTGCGATATGGCGTGCTGGACGCCACCCGGCTGCGGCCGCGGCAAGAGGATAGTTGATGCTTTACACCGCGCATGAAATGCAACGTTCCTGGCTCGCCAGCATGGGAGCAATCGCGCAATCGACCTCGGAATGGCTGCTCAATCCGGCCAATCCCATGTCGTACATCGGCACCAGCCCCGTCATGGCACGTGCGTTGGAAGTCTTTGCCCATGCAGCAGCACCGCGCGGCAAGCCGCCGTTCGGGCTCAATGCGACGATCGTCGATGGCGCCAGCGTCGCCGTGAGCGAGGACATCGTGTTGCGTAAACCGTTCGGCCAGTTGAAGCATTTCAACCGCGCCGTTTCGGGCCGCAAGGATCCGCGCGTGCTGATTATCGCGCCGATGTCGGGCCATTATGCGACGTTGCTGCGCGGCACCGTCGAGCGATTGTTGCCTGATCACGAGGTCTACATCACCGATTGGCGCGACGCCAAGCAGGTACCGGTCAGCGATGGTCATTTCGATCTCAACGACTATGTCGATTATATCATTGAATTCGCCCAGCATGTAGGCCCGGGTTCGCACATGCTCGCGGTTTGCCAGCCGGCGGTGCCGGCCTATGCCGCGCTGGCGTACATGTCGGGCCAGAAGGACCCGGCAACACCCCTGACGCTGACGATGATGGGCGGCCCGGTTGATACCCGCAAGGCGCCGACATCGGTGGATGATCTCGCCACCCAGCGGCCATTTGCCTGGTTCGAACAGAATGTCATCGCCACGGTGCCGAATGGCTATCCGGGCGCTGGTCGCAAGGTTTATCCGGGCTTCCTGCAGCTCGCCGGCTTCATGTCGATGAACCTTGCCAATCACATGAATTCGCATTGGGAAATGTTCAAGCACCTCGTTGCAGGTGATGAAGACAGCGCCGATGCGACCAAGGCGTTCTACGAAGAATATCGCTCCGTCTGCGACATGACGGCGGAATTCTATCTGCAGACAATCGATGTCGTCTTCCAGCGCCAGGCCATCGCCAAGGGCGAGTTCGTCCACCGTGGCGTGCTGATCAACCCGGCTGCCATCGACCGGACGGCGTTGCTTGCCATTGAAGGCGAGCGCGATGATATTTCGGGCCTTGGGCAAACCAAGGCAGCGCTCGACCTCGCCACCAGCCTCGCCGACGACAAGAAGCAGTATTTCATGGCAGAAGGCGCCGGCCATTACGGCATCTTCAATGGTCGCAAGTGGCGCGAGACGATCGCGCCGGTGGTGGAGCGTTTCATCCGCACCCATGATCCGGCGCATCTGACGCCGCTGCCGGAAAAGATTGTCGTGCCTGCGCATATCGAGCCCGCCCCGGTGCCGGGCATCGAAGTCGCCTGATTGGCGGCGCGCTGGCGGGTTTATCCCGCCAGCGCCGCTTCCTTTTCGGCCAGTGCTAGCCAGCGCTCTTCCGCCGCGGCGAGATCGTGGCGGACGCGATCGAGCTCGGCGGTGACTGCGGCAAAGCGCTTGGGATCGCGACCGTAAAGCCCGCCATCTGCGAGCGTTGCTTCATGCCGGGCGATGGCCGCCGCCAGCAGCTCGAGCTTGGCCGGTAGCTCGGCGAGTTCGCGGGCGTCATTGTAACTCAGCTTGCCGGGTTTGGCCTTGGCAGTGACCGGCGTGTTGGCGTTTTTGGTAACGCCAGGCTTGCCGCCTGACTTGGCTTCGCGCGCGGCGGCACTGCGTGCCTTTTGCGCCTCATGTTGCTGCGCCGCCCAATCCGACCAGCCGCCGACGACGGTTTCCGCATTGCCCTCACCATCCAGGGCCACGACCATTGTTACCACACGGTCAAGGAAGGCGCGATCGTGGCTGACCAGCAGCACAGTGCCAGCATAGCCATCGAGCACATCCTCGAGCAGGTCGAGTGTTTCCATATCGAGGTCATTGGTCGGTTCATCGAGCACGAGCAGATTCGACGGCGTCGCGAACTCGCGCGCCAGCAACAGCCGCGAGCGCTCGCCACCAGAAAAGCCATCGACCGGGGCGTCGATGACTGACGGATCGAACAGGAACTCCTTGAGGTAACCGGCGACATGCTTGCGTGACCCGTTGACTTCGAGCCATTCGCCGCCATCGGCCAGTACGTCGCGCACCGTCTTGCCGACACCATTTTCGGCATCGAGGCGCTGCCGTCGCTGGTCGATGACGGTGGGGTTGAGCGTCTTGGCGCGCTTGATCTGGCCGCTGTCGGGCTCCAACTGGCCGAGCAGCAGCTTGATCAGAGTCGATTTGCCGGCACCGTTCGGGCCGATGATGCCAATG
>JAAFIT010000011.1:6193-16366 GCA_013298745.1 Sphingomonadales bacterium | reverse complement strand
AATGGAAAAGCTGCTCGAAGGCCTGAGCTTCGACGCCAGCGAGCGCGCCGGCGATGCGGTGACCATCGATGCCGCCTATGTGGAGCGCGAGCTTGGCGCCATTGCCCGCGACACCGACCTGTCGAAGTTCATCCTGTAGGCTTCAAAGTGACAGCAAAAGTGTCGGTATTTCTTACACTTTGTGAAGCAGCGAAATCGTGACGCCAATGATTTCAATTGGTTAATACTGGGTTCGGAGACGGCACGATTCTTGCAAGCCCCTGTTTGCCCGGCGATTCAAGGCGTTAGGCAGCAAACAGGGGGACTGCATGGTAACAAGGTTGCACCACGCCATATTGGCGGGGATGATGCTCGGCATGGCGGGAAGCGCCAGCGCCGCGACACAGATTTTCTATGGCGTCGATGAAGGCGCCGTGCCGGGTGGCAGCACCACCAATGCCTCGCTCGCCCAGGCGGCGTTTCTGGCTGCGGCTGCGGCCAAGGGCCCGGTTTTCACCAATTACCTCGACGATGAACCGATCGGTGATCTGCCATCCTATCATATCGCCGGCGGCTTGCAGGTCGATATCTTCGGCTGGACCCCGCAGGCGCCGTTCCCGGGCATTCCCGAACGCGGCATCCAGAACACCAGCTTCAACGCCAATCCTTCGTTGCCGTTCAGCACCACCGAAGGCCCCAATGATCAGGGCAAGTGGATGCAGATTCCCATCCAGGCGAACCGGCTCACCTTCGACGTGCCGACCTACAGCTTCGGCTTTTTCGTCACCGGCCTCGACAAATATCAAAGCGATGTGTTCAACCTGTATTTCGACGAGGCCCAATTCGCCTATCTCAACCCTTACGCCATGCCGATCAACGTCAGCGGCGGCATCATGTATTATGGCATCGTCTTCGACACGCCGGTTCACAACGTCCAGTTCCTTCGCGGCATCAATAACGCCGGCTATGATCATTTCGGCCTCGATGGCATTTCGTTCAACGTCGCGCCGCCGCCACCCGGCCCGGGCGTGCCGGAACCCGCCAGTTGGGCGCTGTTGATCGCCGGCTTTGGCCTTACTGGCGCCATGCTGCGCCGCCGTCGGGCCGTATTGCTCGCATAACACAGATTGCATCCCGGCGGTGAGGCGGCCACAAGGCGGCAAATCTTTCATCGTCGGGATGTGATTCATGCGTTTGCTTGCCTCTGTTGCCCTCGCCGCCCTTTCCGTCGCCGCGCAGGCCGCCGACATCCCCCTCGGCAAGCTGCCCGCCGGTGTCACACCGACCGCCTATCGGCTTGATCTGACCGTTGATCCATCGAAGCCGACCTACACCGGCCATACCGAAATCGACGCCAAGGTTGCCGCGCCGACCAGCCGCATCTTCCTCCACGGTCTCGGCCTTGATGTCAGCAAGGTCTCCGCCACCGCCGGCGGCAAGACCGTCGTCGCCAAATACAGCGAAGTCGATCCGTCGGGTGTCGCCCAGCTCGATTTTGCCGCGCCGCTGCCCGCCGGCCCGGTGACGCTGAAATTCGATTACAGCACCGGCTTCCGTACCGGTGCCGAAGGGCTGTTCCGCGCTAAGGTCGGCGATGAATGGTACGCCTGGACGCAGATGGAGCCATTGGACGCGCGCCGCATGTTCCCCGGCTTTGACGAACCCGGCTTCAAGACGCCATTCACGGTCAATCTGACCGTGCCATCGAATGTGAAGGCCTTTGCCAACGCGCCCGAAACCGGCGTGACGACCAAGGGCGCGATGACGACCCACAGCTTTGCGCCGACCAAGCCGCTGCCGACCTATCTCGTCGCCGTGGGCGTCGGGCCGTTCGATGTGGCGGGCACCACGATTCCGGCCAATGCGGTGCGCAAGACGCCGCTCGATTTCCGCGTCATCGGCACCAAGGGGCAGGCGCCGCGCATGGCGACAACATTGGCCGAAACGCCCAAGATCGTCGGCATCCTCGAAGACTATTTCCAGATCCCCTATCCGTATGAAAAGCTCGATTTCATCGCATCGCCGGTGATGGGCGGCGCGATGGAGAATGCCGGACTGATCGTTTATCAGGATTCGCTGATCCTGCTCGATGCCAAGGCACCGCCCAGCCAGTTGCGGCGGTTCGGCAATGTCGTGGCGCATGAAACCGCGCACCAATGGTTCGGCGATCTCGTCACGCCGGCGTGGTGGACGGACATCTGGCTGAATGAAAGCTTTGCCTCATGGATGGGCAACAAGGCCGCCGATATCTGGCGGCCCGATCTCGGCATTGCCGCGGGCGAGCTCGATGATGCCCTGGGGGCGATGAACACCGATTCGCTCGGTCGCGGTCGGCCGATCCGCCAAACCATCGATCGCAACGACCAAGTCATCAGCGCCTTTGATTCGATCACCTATCGCAAGGGCGCACAAACCGTCTCGATGTTCGAAAACTTCGTCGGCGCCGAAAACTTCCGCAAGGGCGTCCAACTGCACCTCAACCGCTATGCCTTCAAGAACGCCACGGCCGAAGATTTCTTCGCCTCGGTGGGAGAAGCCTCAGGCAACCCGCAACTGGTGCCGGCACTGCGCAGCTTTACCGATCAGACCGGCGTGCCTTTGGTCACCGTCAAGGACAGCCCGAGCGGGATTTCGCTCGCACAATCGCGCTATGTGCCGCTCGGCATCGCCACCGATCGCATGCAGCGCCAATGGCTGATCCCGATGGCGTTGTCGCGCGGTGAAGGCAAGACATCGACCCTGTTGACCGAAGCGAGCGCGACACTGCCGCCGCTGGTCGGAACTTCGCCAGCCCTGATGCCCAACGCCAATGGCGCCGGCTATTACCGTTTCAGCATGGATCAGGCGGGATGGGACCGGCTGATCGCCGCCGCCCCGACGCTGCCGGGACGTGAAGCCATGGTATTTGCCGATAGCCTGTGGGCCGATTTCGCCGCCGGCCGCGCCGATTTCGCTACCGTCATGCGGGCGGCGGAAGCCCTGGCACCGCATCCGGAGCGCCTTGCAGCACTATATCTCGGCGACAAGCTGTATGGTCTGCGCTCAACCATGCTGACGGAAAGCCAGATCCCCGCCTATCGCCGCATCATGGCCAAGCTTTATGCACCGCGTCTGGCGGCAATCGGCTTTGATCCCAAACAGGCGATGGCGCCGGGCGAAACCGCCGCCACCGTATCGTTGCGCGAATCCCTATTGCCGCTGGTGGCACTGGAAGCGCGCGATCCCGCCATCCGCAAGCAATTGGTGGCAGGTGCTGAAGCATTGATCGCCGGTGATGCCACAGCGGTAGCGCCGGTGTTCCGCGGTACCGCGCTCGCGGTGGCGGTGCAGGACGGCGGACGCGGCTTCATCGATCGGTTGTGGCCCGTCCTGCTCAAATCCAACGACCCGTTGTTCCGCTCACAAGCCGCGCGTGCGCTCGGCCGGGCCGAAGGCAGCGAGTTGGTCACCCATGTCCAGGGTCTGGCGATGGGCGAAGGGTTGCAAAGCCTGGAACGCACCAATGTCCTTGCCAGCCTGGCGGCCAATCCCGTCGCCCGCGATGCCACGACGGCATTCGTGTCCAGCAATTTCACCCGCGTCGTCGAAAGCTTCCCGGGCTTCGGCCGCGCCGGCATCATCGGCTTTTATGACGGCTATTGCACCCCGGCAGCAGCAGACCGCGTTGAAGCATTGGTCCGGCCCAACCTCGCCATCCTCGGCGGCGGCGCGCTGGAACTGTCGCAAACCAAGGAACGGATCAACAAATGCGCCGCATTGAAGGACGCGCGCGGCGAGCAGATTGCGGCGGTGCTGGCGAAGTATTGAAGGCCTCCGGCAGCTTATATCGGCCTCCGGCGGGTGGGGCCGATGGCCCCACACCCCTATCGTGGCAAGGTGTGGCTCGCCGTCAGCCCCAGTTGCCAACGCGGTTGAAAACCCTTCAACGCGCCGTCAGGTCCGGCATCGAGATAGGCCGCGCGCGTTGCATCGCCCTTCAGGGTCAGATCGAGAAACGCCGTCAGCGTCCGGAAGATGATCGCGTCGGCCATGTCCTTGCGCCACACCGGCTCGTCGATGGCATCGCGCAGACGGTGGGTATCGGGCGCGCTGGCCGGCGGTGGGTTGCCGCCGAGATTGTGCCGGGCATTGGCAAACACCAGCAACCGGCGGTCGCTGCTAACCGCATTGTCATGCAGCCAGCGGATACCGTCGGCACCGGCGACATCATCCTGATCGCCCATGATCCACAGGCTCGGCAGTTTGAGCCCGGCCAGCCCCGCCGGGGTGAACGAGCGCGTCGCCGCGGCCCCGCCCCAGGGCGCGATCAGCACGACAGCGCGAACCCCGGCTGCCGGTTTCGCCGGTTCCAGCGCCGGCTCCATCTGCGCGGCCGGCACCAGGCTCATCACCGCGCCTGACCGGGCATGGCCGGCGCCGGCGGTCGCGAGCGTGCCGAAGCCGCCCATCGAATAGCCGATGATGGCGATGTTGGCGGGATCGACCTGCGCGAGCAGCGGATTCTTGCCGCTTTTCAGCCAGTCGAGCGCGGCGCGCTGATCCTCTGATCGCCGCACCACCGAGGTGGCGAAGGCCTGCACCCGCGTGCCGGGGTTCATCGCGCCGCGATCGTTGTGATCGATACTGGCGACGAGATAGCCCTTTGAGGCGAGATTTTCGGCCATGCCGCTCATCGCCGTCGACCAGCGGCCAAGGCCGTGGCTGAGCAGGATGGTCGGGCGTTTGCCCGGCGCAGCGGCGACATCGGCGGCGGCGATGGCTTCGAAAACAAGTTCGGGCGGGATGCCTTCGGGTGGGTTGTCGAACTTGTGGGGGTAGCTCGTGGCCGGGCCTTGTTTGGCGGCGGGGTAGAAGAGAGTGATCCCGAGGTCGCGGCCGGGCGCCGCGGTGAAGCGGGCTTCGCGGGTGCCTACAGGAAGCGGGCCGGGTGCGGCGAGTTCAGGGGCATCCGCGGGGACGAGGCTGGGGGGCCGGGCGAGCGCGGGAGCGGCGAGGAGGGCGAGGGTGAGCAGGAGGCGCATGGAGATGTTGTGGCGGGTAATTCATGACAGCGCAAAGAAAAAAGCCCCGGCAAAGCCGGGGCTGACGTCAGACGAGATCGGCCAGCGAGGCTGTCCGCCTCGCTGGCCGAGCTTGCGCGAGTCCGCGCCTAGCTTCGCTAGGCTGCGGCCGCGCTACGCTGCAAACTGGTTCATTGTGTTATGTGCTCCACCAGCCTTCAGCGCTGCCTCCCCAGCAAAATATTCCTTGTGATCGTCGCCAATGTCCGAGCCCGACATGTTCTGGTGCTTCACACAGGCAATGCCCTGGCGGATTTCGGCGCGTTGGACGTTCTTGACGTAACCCAGCATCCCGGCGTCGCCGAAATATTCCTTGGCAAGGTTGTCGGTGCTGAGCGCGGCCGTGTGATAGGTCGGCAGCGTGATCAGGTGATGGAAGATGCCGGCGCGCTTGGCGGCATCGCGCTGGAAGGTGCGGATGCGCTCATCGGCTTCGGCGCCCAATTCGGTGCCATCATAATCGACGCTCATCAGCTTGGCACGGTCATAGGCGGCAACATCCTTGCCGGCGGCGACCCAGGCGTCATAGACCTGCTGGCGGAAATTCAGCGTCCAATTGAACGACGGCGAGTTGTTGTACACCAGCTTGGCGTTGGGCACGACTTCACGGATGCGATCGACCATCGAAGCGATCTGTTCGATGTGCGGCTTTTCGGTTTCGATCCACAGCAGGTCGGCGCCGTGCTGCAGGCTGGTGATGCAATCCAACACGCAGCGATCGGCACCCGTGCCTTCGCGGAACTGGAACAGGTTCGACGGCAGGCGCTTGGGACGCAGCAGCTTGCCATCGCGGTTGAGGATGACATCGCCGTTGCGCGCTGTCGCCGGATCGATTTCCTCGCAATCGAGGAAGCTGTTGTACTGGTCACCGATGTCGCCGGGGGTGTTCGACACGGCGATCTGCTTGGTGAGACCGGCGCCCAGCGAATCCGTGCGGGTGACGATGATGCCATCGTCAACCCCGAGTTCGAGGAAGGCGTAGCGGCAGGCGCGAACCTTGGCGAGGAAGTCCTCGTGCGGCACGGTGACCTTGCCATCCTGATGGCCGCACTGCTTTTCATCCGAGACCTGATTTTCGATCTGCAGCGCGCAGGCGCCGGCTTCGATCATCTTCTTGGCGAGCAGGTACGTCGCTTCAGCGTTGCCGAAACCGGCATCGATATCGGCGATGATCGGCACGACATGCGTCTGATAGCCATCGATGGCGGCCATCAGCTGCTTTTCCTTGATCTGGTCGCCGGCGGCGCGGGCGGCATCGAGATCGCGATACATCATGCCCAGTTCACGGGCATCGGCCTGGCGCAGGAAGGTGTAAAGCTCTTCGATCAGCGCCGGAACGCTGGTCTTTTCGTGCATCGACTGGTCGGGCAGCGGACCGAATTCGCTGCGCAGCGCGGCGACCATCCAGCCCGACAGATACAGGTAACGACGATCGGTGGTGCCGAAGTGCTTCTTGATCGAAATCATCTTCTGCTGGCCGATGAAGCCGTGCCAGCAACCCAGCGACTGGGTGTAATTGGCCGGATCGGCATCATAGGCAGCCATGTCGCGGCGCATGATCGCGGCGGTGTATTTGGCGATGTCGAGGCCGGTCTTGAAACGGTTCTGCAGGCGCATGCGCGCCACGGATTCGGCGCTGATGCCATCCCAGGTGCCCTTTTGCTTGCCGATCAGGGCGTTCACCTGGGTGATATGGTCTTGGTACGACATAAAGCCTCACTAAAAATGCGCTCGTGTTGCAGCGCCGCATAGGCCCGAGAAACGGCGCCTGACACCCACTTTGTAGTCCGCATGTGAGACTTTACAGAAAGTCTTTGTCATGTTGTAATGTTCTTACAAAGCCGGAGCTGATTATGTCGAATGAGCATCCCGTCTACATGGGGCCGCGCCTGCGCCGGCTGCGGCGCGAGCTTGGCCTCACCCAGGCCAATATGGCGACCGACCTCGATATTTCACCGAGCTATGTCGCGCTGCTCGAACGCAACCAGCGGCCGCTCACCGCCGACATGCTGCTGCGCCTCGCCCGTACCTATCGGCTGGACATGGCAAGCCTTGCGACCGATGGCCATGACGACACCATCGCCCGGCTGCAGACCGTCCTCAAGGACCCGATGTTCGCCGATATCGAGGTTCCGGCGCTCGAAACCACCGATGTCGTCACCGGCTTTCCCGGCATTACCGAAGCCTTTCTGCGCCTCCACACCGCCTATCGCGAGGAACATCTGGCGCTGGCGGACCGCGGTGCAGAGGTGCAGGGCGGCGATGCGCTCGCGTCCGATCCCGTCGCCGAAGCGCGGCGCTTCCTCGCGGCCCGCCGCAACAACTTCCCCGGCCTCGATGATGCCGCCGAGGCCCTCGCCAACGCCGTCGCCGAGGCCGGCGGCCTCGCCGGCTATCTCAAAGATCGCCACCGGCTGAAGGTCCGCCGCCTGCCCTCCGACGTCATGGGCGGTGCCACACGGCGCTACGACCGCCACCGCGACGAGGTCTTGCTCGACGACACGCTCGACAACGCCAGCCAGACCTTCCAGCTCGCGCTGCAACTCGCCTGGCTCGAACTGCGCGCCGATATCGATGCACCGCTCGCCGCCGGCAATTTCCAGACCGAAAGTGGCGAACGCCTCGCCCAGAAGGCGCTCGCCAGCTACGCCGCCGCGGCGATCATGATGCCCTATGCCGCCTTCGCCCGCGCTGCCGAACGCCGCCGTTACGACGTCGAAGCCCTTGGCCGCCAGTTCGGCGCCAGCTTCGAACAGACCGCCCACCGCCTGACCACCCTGCAAAAGCCCGGCGACGAACGCGTGCCGTTCTTCTTCATCCGCGTCGATCCGGCCGGCAATGTTTCCAAACGCCTCGATGGCGCCGGCTTTCCTTTCGCCCGCCACGGCGGCGCCTGCCCGCTCTGGGCGGTCCACCAGGCCTTCCGCCGCCCGCGCGAGATCATCACCCAATGGGTCGAACTCCCCGATGGCCAGCGCTTTTTTTCCATCGCCCGCTCGGTCACCGCCGGCGGCGGCGCCTATGGCGCGCTCCGTGTCGAACGCGCCATTGCATTAGGCTGCAGCGCTGAACACGCCACCAAACTGATCTACACCCAGGATCCCGCCGCCCCCGGCCCGGACAGCGCCACGCCGATCGGCGTCACCTGCCACCTCTGTCACCGCACCCGCTGCACGGCGCGTTCGGCACCGCCGATCGGCCGCACCGTGCTCCCCGACGATTTCCGCCGGGCGAGTGCGCCATTCGGGTTTTCGGATATTTAGCCTCGAGAGTGGTGGCGGGGCGCGTTTGTCGCTGCCTCCGCCACATCCTCCCCGTAACTGGTCTGCTGCTTGCCAGCCCCATGGCGCTGCGCTAGGCGCAGGTCAATGCGTTTCGCACCGAAATCGCGTTAAATTATCCCGCTCCGGTTCATTTTTACCGCTTTGCACCGGGCTGGAGCTTGCAGAACAGACGGTTGAAAGGGTTTTCATGGCTATCGGCATTGAGATCACCGGCGCGATGAAGCCGGGTTACGAAACGATTTTGACCGATGCCGCCTTGGCCTTTGTCGCCCAGCTTCATCACATGTACGAGCCGACCCGCCGTTCGCTGCTGGGTGCGCGTGAGCATCACCAGGCCTGGTGGAACGCGGGAAATGGCATTGATTTTGCCGCCGAAATGTCGTCGGTCCGCGCGGATCCGTTCTGGCAGGTGCGCCCGGCGCCGCATGATCTGACCGACCGCCGCGTGGAAATCACCGGGCCGTGTGATCGCAAGATGGTGATCAACGCGCTCAATTCCGGCGCGCAATGCTTCATGGCCTGCCTCGAGGATGCGTCGGCGCCGACCTGGGACGTGATGGTGCAGGGCCAGGTCAATCTGCGCGACGCCGCCGCCGGCACGATCAGCATGGAAGACAAGGGCAAGAGCTACACGCTCAACCCCAAGACCGCGACGTTGATCGCCCGCCCGCGGGGCTGGCACCTCGATGAAGCGCATATGCTTGTCGATGGCGAGCGCGTTGCCGGCGCCATCTTCGATTTCGGCCTGTATTTCTTCCACAATGCCAAGGCGTTGCTGGCGCGCGGCAGCGGCCCTTACTTCTACCTGCCCAAGATGGAGCATTATCTCGAAGCGCGGCTGTGGAACAACATTTTCACCACGGCCCAGTCGATGCTCGATCTGCCGCTCGGCACCATCCGCGCCACCGTGCTCATCGAAACCCTGCCGGGCGCCTTTTACGCCGAAGAAATCCTTTATGAACTGCGCGATCATATCACCGCGCTCAACTGCGGCCGTTGGGATTATATCTTCAGCTATATCAAGACCTTCCAGGCCGACCCTGAAAAGGTGCTGCCCGATCGCGCCGCTGTCACCATGACCGTGCCGTTTATGGCGAAATATGCAGCACATGTCGTCCGCACCTGCCACAAGCGCGGCGCCCATGCGATGGGCGGCATGAGCGCTTTCATCCCGGTCAAGGACGATGAAGCCGCCAATGACAAGGCGTTTGCCGCCGTCCGTGCCGATAAGGAGCGCGAAGCCACGCTCGGTCACGATGGCACCTGGGTCGCGCACCCCGGCCTCGTCGGCATCGCCCGCGAAGTCTTCGATCGGATCATGCCGACACCGAACCAGCTTTCGGTGATCCCGCCCGGCCACGCGACGGCCGAAGACCTGACCACCCCACCGCCGGGCCCCAAGACGCTCGCCGGCCTTACCAACAACGTCAATGTCGGCATCGGCTATATCGCCGCCTGGCTGCGCGGCCAGGGTGCCGTTCCGCTGCACAACCTTATGGAAGACGCCGCCACGGCCGAAATCAGCCGCACCCAGATCTGGCAATGGCGCGTTTCGGATGTGGTGCTCGACAGCGGCGAAGCCGTCGACGAAGCCCTCATCAACCGTGTCACCGACGAACAGCTCGCCGTCTGGAAAGCCCAGGTCGGCGACAATTTCTTCGCCACCGGCAAATATGCCGAAGCCGCCGATGTCTTCCGTACCCTCGTCCTCGCCGACGAGCTGGCACCGTTCCTGACGCTGCCGGCGTATGAGCATTATTTCGCGAAGTGAGTAATGCCTCCGGCGGGCAGGGCCGGCGGTCCTGCACCCGGTTGGAGGCTCTTAAAACGGCTTTACGATCACCAGAATG
>JAAFIT010000011.1:0-6183 GCA_013298745.1 Sphingomonadales bacterium | reverse complement strand
CCTCTGGCGGGCAGGGCCGGCGGCCCTGCACCCAGTTGATGGGGTCTGGGGCCAATGGCCCCAGTCGCCGAAGGCCCTTAAAACGGCTTTACGATCACCAGAATAACGATCGCAATGGTCGTCAGCGACGGGATTTCGTTGACCAGCCGCAGGGTTTTTTCGGTGTATGCCCTCTCCCCGGCGGCAAATTTGCGCGCGGCACCGATCATCCAACCATGGAAACCCGAAAGTCCGAGAACAACGAGTAGCTTAGCCCATAGCCAAAGCGGCCAGCCGAGGTGAAAACCGAGCAACAACCCGAGAATCCAGACGATGATCATGCCGGGGTTGAGAATAATGCGCTTTAGCCGGCCGCAGCGCTCGTCCCACAACGCGTTTTCAGGAGCGCCCGGCGCCACTTGTGACCAATAAACGAGAAAGCGCGGCAGCATGAACAGCCCCGCCATCCAGAAGATGACGAAAATGACGTGGAACGCCTTCACCCACAGATAGGCGTCACCCAGCCAGCCGGTCGCAAAGTCCATGATCAGAAGGGCTTGCGCAGCATCGCCATCAATTGCTCGACATGGGCAATGGGCGCGTCGGGCAGGATGCCATGACCAAGATTGAAGACGTGCGGACGGCTGTCGAACGCGGCGCGGATGCGGGCAACGGCGCTGGTCAGCGCTTCGCCGCCCGAAATCAGTGCCAGCGGATCGAGATTGCCCTGCACCGGCATCCCTGGTGGCAGCATCGCATCGGCCCAGGCCGGATCGATGGTTTCATCAAGACCAACGGCATCGACACCGGTTTCGGCGGCGTAGGCGGCGAGTTTGGCGCCGGCGCCCTTGGGGAAACCGATAATCGGCACATCGCCGTGGCGGACCATCAGGCGACCCACAATGTCCGCTGTCGGGGCGATGACCCAGCGTTCGAACTGTGCTGGTGACAGGGTGCCGGCCCAGCTGTCGAACAGCTGCACCGCCTGCGCGCCGGCTTCGATCTGGCCGGACAGATAATCGACCGTCACCGCAACGATCTTGTCGATCAGCGCCTGAAAGCCTTGCGGGTCGGTATAGGCGAGGCGGCGGGTTTCTGCCTGGTCCTTGCTGCCGTGGCCGGCGACCATATAGGTCGCCACCGTCCAGGGGCTGCCGGCAAAGCCGAGCATCGTCGTTTCGGGGCCGAGCTGCGCCTTCACCTTGGCGACGGTTTCATAGATTTTGGCGAGATATTCGGGTTTTGCCACCAGCGCGTCGAAGCGCGCGTCCGACAGCGGCGGGGTGAGTTGCGGGCCTTCGCCGGGACCGAAGGTGAGACCTTGTCCCATGGCGTGCGGCACGATGAGGATGTCCGAAAACAGGATGGCGCCATCCATGCCGAAGCGGCGGATCGGCTGGAGGGTGATTTCGGCGGCCGCATCGCTGTCGTAGACCAGTTCGAGGAAACCGCCCTTTTCGGCCCGCAGCGCCCGATATTCAGGGAGATAGCGGCCGGCCTGGCGCATCAGCCAGACGGGCGGCGGGTCACGGCGATCGCCCTTCAGGACTGCAAGCAGCGGCGGATCGGAAAGCGGTTGGCTGGACATCATCGGCTTCCTTCGCCGTGAAACCCGCCTCTGGTCAAGTGCCTGTGCCGCACCGCTGACAACAGCTCTGCAAACCATCTTGAATCGAAAAATGAGATGTTTGTTGGCAATGGCTTCGTCTGGGGATTGTTTGCCATGCGCTGATTCATCCACAGGCGAAGCGCTAGCCAGCCACAGGAAAGCTGGCGAGTCGCGCCAACTGTCCCCGTTATCCACAGGGCTGCCTGTGGAGTCTTCCCCATCGGGATGGAATCGATACGACTCGGGCGCTGGATTGGGGATGGCCTTGCCGAAATCGTGCAAAACCCGCTTGCTCCCCCGCCCCGCCTCGCCCTAACCATCACATCCCATGGTTATCCCCAGCCTTCTCCGCCGTTTCTTTTTGCGTTGCGCGGCCGCTGCCCGGTGACGATGGCCAGCGCGCTCCATTTGCACCTTGTCAGCGATTCGACCGGGGAAACGCTCGAATCGATCGCCAAGGCCAGATCGGAAGAGCAAGCATTTCTGGCCGATGGTGCGCTCCGAAGGCCATCTCGACCGCGTCATCGAGGAGGTGATGCGGGTGCCGGGCCTGATCATCTACACCTTGGTCGATGGCGGCGTGCGCGATCGGCTCGAACAACGCTGTGCCAGCCTCGGTTTGCCGATGGTTTCGCCACTCGATCCGACCATTGGCGCGCTGTCCGACCTGCTCGGCCAGGTCGCAACGCGGCGGCCAGGGCGGCAGCACATCATGGATCGTGCCTATTTTGACCGGGTCGATGCGATAAATTACACGATGGTCCATGATGACGGCGCCAGCCATGACGGCTGGGAAGACGCCGATATCGTCCTTGCCGGGGTGTCGCGGACCTCGAAAACGCCGACGTCGATCTATCTTGCCAACCGTGGCTACAAGACCGCCAATATCCCGATCGTGCCGCAATCACCGCCGCCGGCCTTGCTCTTCAGCCTCAAACGGCCGCTGGTGGTGGGGCTGACGACGGCGCCCGAGCGGCTGTTGACCATCCGCCGCAACCGCTTGCTGACGCTGGGGCAGACGCCCGATACCGAATATGTCGACGCCGATCATATCGAAAGCGAGGTCGCCTATGCCCGGCGGCTGTTCGCCGATCATGATATTCCGGTGATCGATGTGACGCGGCGGTCGATCGAGGAGACGGCCGCCGCCATCATCAACATGGTCCAGGCGCGGGCGGCAAAGGCCGAAGAGGCGTGATCGTACTTGCCAGCCAGAGCCCAGCGCGGCGCGCGATGCTCACTGCGGCGGGTGTGGCGCACGAAGCCGTGCCGGCCCATGTCGATGAAGAGGGTGTGACGGCCGGCTTGCTCGCCGAAAAGGCCAGCCCGGAGCGGATTGCCGATGCCTTGGCCGAGCTGAAAGCCGTCAAGATCTCGCGCAAACTGCCCGGTGCGCTGGTGCTGGGGGCGGATTCGGTGGTGGTGACGGCGGATGGCACGCTGATCAACAAGCCGGAAACCCGCGCCAATGCCGAGATTCAGCTGCGGCAACTGGCGGGAACGACGCACCGGTTGCTGTCCGCCGCAGTGATTGCCGAAAATGGCACGCCGATCTGGCGCGCCGGGGGCAGTGTGCGGCTGACCATGCGGCCGCTTTCGGACGCATTCATCGCCAATTACCTCGATTCCGAGGGTGACGCCGTGCTCGGTTGCGTCGGTTGCTACCGTATCGAAGGCCTTGGCGCGCAGCTTTTCACACGGGTTGAGGGCGATCAGTTCACCGTGCGCGGCCTGCCGTTGTTCGCCGTGCTCGATTTTCTGCGGGTTCGCGGGGTGCTGTCGGCATGAATCGGGTGCTTCCGCCCAGCGCCGGTGTGATCGGCTGGCCGGTGGCGCACTCCAAATCGCCGCGAATTCATCGGTTCTGGCTCGAAAAGCTCGGGATCGACGGCGATTATGGTCGCTTTCCGGTGCATCCTGACGCGCTTGCGACCGCTATTCGCGCGCTGCCGGCGCTTGGATTGCGCGGAATCAACGTCACAGTGCCGCACAAACTGGCGGTGATGGACCATCTCGACCGGCTTTCTCCCGCCGCAATCGCCGTCGGCGCGGTCAATACCGTAGTTGTCGAAGCCGATGGTACGCTGTTCGGCACCAATAGTGACGTCGATGGCATCGTCGAACCGCTGCGAAATGCCGGTTTGCGCGGGCAAAAAGTGGTGATTGCCGGCACCGGGGGGGCAGCGCGGGCCACCCTGGCGGCGATGCAGGCACTCGAAACCGGCGAAATCACGCTGCTGGCGCGCGATTTTGCCAAGGCAGAGGCGCTGCTAGCGGCGATGAACATCGCGCACGCGCGGGTTTTGCCGTTCGAGAAGGCAGCATTGGCAGCGGATTCGGCGCTGTTTTTCAACGCAACGACCCTGGGAATGGCCGGAAATCCGCCGCTGCCGGTCGATCTGACGGGCTTTTCGCGTACGATGACGGTGTTCGATGCGGTCTATGCGCCGCTGGAAACGCCGTTGCTCGCTGACGCGCGGCGGCTCGGCATGCCGACAATCGATGGTCTGGCGATGCTTGTCGGCCAGGCGGCGACGGCGTTTGGGCTGTTTTTCGGCGCAGAAGCCCCGCGCCAGCATGATGAAACCTTGCGAAAGCGGCTGTTGGCATGAGGATTATCGGTCTTACCGGCTCGATCGGCATGGGCAAATCGACCGTGGCGGGCATGTTCGAACGGCTCGGTGTGCCGGTTTTCGATGCCGATGCGGCGGTGCGGGCGCTGCAGGGGCCGGGCGGGCGGGCGTTGCCGGCGATCGAAGCGGCATTTCCGGGCAGCACCGGGCCGGCCGGGCTCGACCGGGTGAAGCTTGGCGCGCAAGTGTTCGGCAATCCAGCAGCGCTGAAACGACTCGAAATGATCCTGCATCCGCTGGTCGGGGAGGCGCAATCGGCGTTCCTGACCCGCCATCGCCTGAAGCGCGCGGTGGTCCTTGATGTGCCGTTGCTGTTCGAAAAGGGCGGTTGGAAGCGCTGTGACCTGACGGTGGTGGTCAGCGCCCCGGCGCGGGTGCAGCGGGCGCGGGTGCTGGCGCGGCCAGGGATGACGCGCGAGAAGTTTGCGGCGATCCTGAAGACCCAGATGTCGGACCGCGAGAAGCGCAGACGAGCCGATGTTGTCATCGAAACTGGCCGCGGCCGACGCGTCACATGGCAATCCGTGCAGGCGGTCGTGCGCGCGCTACCGTTCTAGTGCTGTTCTAACGATGGGGTGCAGGGGGTCACCCCCTGCCATCTTCCCTTTTCCGACCTCTCCGCCTATAGCCGCCGCCATGCGCGAAATCGTCTGGGACACCGAAACCACCGGCATTTTTCCGGGTGATGGCCATCGCATTGTCGAGATCGGCGCGCTGGAGATGGTTGACCGCGTGCTGACCGGTCGCAGCTTTCACAGCTATGTCGATCCGTGCCGGCCGATGCCCAAGGATTCGCAGGCGGTGCACGGGCTTTCGAGCGATTTTCTCACCGGCCAGCCGGTTTTCGAGATGATTATCGATGATTTCCTCGATTTCGTCGGCGATTCGCCGCTGGTGGCGCACAATGCCGCCTTCGACATGGAGTTTTTGAACTGGGAGCTGAAGCGCATCAAGCGCCCGGTGATCCCGCACAGCCGCGCCATCGACACGCTGGAGATCTCAAGAAAGCTCAATCCTGGCGCCAAGCACACGCTCGATGCCTTGTGCAACCGCTATGGCATTGATCTGTCCGGGCGGACCAAGCATGGCGCGCTCGTCGATGCCGAGCTGCTGGCGCGCGTTTATGTCGAGCTGACCGGCGGGCGCCAGATCGGTTTTGACCTGGCTGAAGCGGCAGTGGCCGAGGAGGTGCCGGTGGAGCGAGTGACGCTGGCGATGCGGGCCCATGCGGCGAGTCCCGAGGAACTGGAGCGTCATGCCGTGTTCGTTGCCGGGCTAAAGGATCCACTCTGGGTTCAGTGAGCCGTGATTATGTTGCAGTGCCAGATGCAAAAAACTTGGCATGCCATCGCGGTCGCGCGACACTGAAGCGACCACCCGCTGATCATGGGTGGCATATCGCAGGAGAGTGAGATGGAAATTCGCATTTCGGGTCATCAGGTCGATACCGGTGCTGCTTTCGGCGTGCACGTTCGCGAGCGGCTGAACGCGATGATCGAGAAGTATTTCCCCCGGGCGATTTCGGCGCATGTGACGCTGGGCCCGGCGCCCTATGGCCATTTTTCCTGTGATATCGTCATGCACGTGATGTCGGACATCATCCTGAAGGGCACCAACCGCGCTGCCGACGCCCATTTGGCCTTCGATGGCGCCGCAGACCGAATCGACAAGCAGTTGCGGCGCTATATGCGGCGTCTGAAGGACCGACACGGTCCGGGTGCGGAACGATCGGCGGAGCGGGCGGCGGTGGCGGTGCTCGATAATGCCGATTACAAGATTTTTGCCGCCGTGCCCGAAGAAGCCGAGCCCGCTGGCGATCATCCGCTGGTGATTGCTGAAACGCGAGTCGATATCCCGGAAGCGAGCGTTGGCGATGCGGTGATGATGCTCGATTTGCGGAACACAAATGCGCTGTTGTTCGTTAACAGCGCCAGCGGTGACCATAATATGGTATATCGGCGC
>JAAFIT010000109.1 GCA_013298745.1 Sphingomonadales bacterium | reverse complement strand
CCCATCGCCTCGAGCGTGGCACGAACGATATGGGCGCGCGTGGTGCCGGCGGAGAGCCCCGTCAGCGTGCCGCGTGCTTCGGGTGCCCAGTGCGGTGCCCCCATGCCGGCCAGCGCCGGCACGAACACCACCCCGCCGCTGTCGGGCACGCTGGTGGCAAGGCCTTCGGTTTCGCTGCTGCTGGTGATGATGCCAAGGCCATCGCGAAGCCATTGCACTGCCGATCCGGCCGTGAAGATCGCGCCTTCCAGCGCATAAGCCGGTTGGCCATCAATCCGCCAGGCGACGGTCGAGAGCAGACGGTGCGTCGAAACCGGCGGCGTGGCGCCAGCATGGGCGAGCAGAAAGCAGCCGGTGCCATAGGTCGCCTTCAACTGCCCGGCGGCAAGGCACGCCTGGCCGATGGCTGCAGCCTGCTGGTCGCCGGCGCTACCCGTGATCGGCGTGACACCGCCGAGCAACGCTGTCGTCGCCAGGTCCCCGGCGCAATCGGTGATTTCGGGCAGGATCGCTGCGGGCACACCGAACAGCGCCAGCAGATCCGCATCCCATCGGCAGCTATCGAGCCGCATCAGCAGCGTCCGGCTGGCATTGGTGGCGTCGGTCACGTGCCGCGCGCCGTTTGAAAGCTTCCAGATCAGCCAGCTTTCCACCGTGCCGACGCGCAACCGGCCATCGCGCTCAGCTGTCGCCACCTGCGGCCAATTGTCCAGCGCCCAACGGATCTTGGTCGCCGAAAAATACGGATCGAGCAGCAGGCCGGTCGCTGCCTGCACCGCGGTTTCATGCCCGGCCGCCTTCAGCGTCGCGCAGGTATCGGCGGTGCGGCGATCCTGCCAGACAATGGCATGGGCGAGTGGTTCGCCGCTGATATTGTCCCAGAAGACAATGGTTTCGCGCTGGTTGGTGATGCCGATGCAGGCAATGCGCGGCGCGCCGACCTGATCGGCAACATCGAGCAGGCAATCGCGGCTCAACCGCCAGATTTCGCCGGCATCATGCTCCACCCAGCCGCTTTGCGGATAATATTGGGTCAAGGGCCGCTGCGCGCTGGCGACGATCTCGCCGGCCTGGCTGAAAGCGATGGCGCGGGTCGAGGTGGTGCCAGCATCGAGAACAAGGATGAGATCTGCAATCATGTCGCCTTCCCTAAACCCGCATGATTGACTAGTTAAGCCCGCCTGTGAGCAACCCCCCTGCCTCTTTTGACCGGGTGCACGATCTGCTGATCATCGGCGGCGGCATCAATGGTGCCGGAATCGCCCGTGATGCGGCCGGACGCGGCCTGTCGGTAGCAGTCATCGAGGCCGGCGATCTGGGCGGCGCCACCTCGAGCGCCTCGACCAAGCTCATCCATGGCGGGCTGCGCTATCTCGAATTCTACGCCTTTGGCCTCGTGCGCAAGGCGCTCGCCGAACGCGAAGTGCTGCTCGATATCGCACCGCACATCAGTTGGCCGCAAAGCTTCGTGCTGCCACATTCGCCCGAACAGCGGCCCGAATGGATGTTGCGCGCCGGGCTGTTCCTTTACGACAATCTCGCCCGCCGCAAGGTCGTCCCCGGTTCCGAACGCATCGATTTGCGGCAGGATCGCGCCGGCGGGGCACTGGCACCGCAATGGACCCGCGGTTTTCGCTATTGGGATGGCTGGATCGACGATGCCCGGCTGGTCATCGCCAATCTGCAGGATTGTCGTGACCGTGGTGGCCTGATCCTGCCGCGCACCCGCGCCGTCCGTGCCGAACATGATGGCAGCGTCTGGACCGTGACACTCGGCGATGGCCGGACCTTGCGCGCCGCCCGCATCATCAACGCTGCCGGCCCCTGGGCCGAAAGTGTTGCCCGCAGCGTCCTCGGCCGCAACGACGCGCCGGCGCTGAGGCTGGTCCAAGGCTCGCATATCGTCACGCGCAGGGTTCATCTCGGCCGCGATGCCTTCATGTTCCAGCAGCCCGATGGCCGCATCATCTTCGTCATTCCCTATGAGCGCGATTTCTCGCTGATCGGCACCACCGAGCGCGACATCGATGCTCCCGAAGCGGCGCATATCACCGAGGACGAAACCGATTATCTGCTGAACGCCGCCAATCGCTATCTGGCGCGGCCTTTGACCCGCGAGGACGTCGTGCACCGTTTCTCCGGCGTCCGCCCGCTGATCCTTGAAGCCGGCAAGGGTGATCGCGAGACGACGCGCGATTACAAGCTGGTCGAACACACCGGTGTTCCGGCGATGACCGTCGTTGGCGGCAAGATCACCACCTATCGCGTGCTGGCCGAGGATGTGATGAAGCGCATCGCACCAACCAGCCGGCCCTGGACGGCGACGGCGCCCCTGCCCGGCGGCACGGTTGACCGACTGTCAGGCGAGACCGGACAGGATGCCTTCAAGCGCTGGCTGACCAATCTGACCGCCGCCGAAGGCAATTACGATCCTAAACTTATCAAGCGTCTGGCAATGACAGTTGGTACGGCGACTGAACCGATGCTTGCCAATGGCCTCGGTGCCAATATCGGCGGCATGTTCGAAGCCGAACTAGATCACTATGTCCGCAACGAATGGGCGACGACCGCCGATGACGTGCTGTGGCGGCGCACCAAGATGGGCCTGCACATCGGCAACAGCGGCAAGGCCGCAGTCGCCGCCTGGTTCGGCGAAAGCGCGCCGCCGCCGGTGGAGGACCTGCCCGTCACCCACCGGTTCGCTACGCCGGGGCTTTAGACGCATCGACATTCGGCGCGCAGGGGTTTTCCGGGCGCTAACCATAACAGCAAGCCTCCGGCGGCTGGGGCCGACGGCCCCAGACCCCAATCCTTACGCTGCTATCGCCGAAACGGCCGGGCCTTCTCGGCCAGACCAAAATGAACAGGGGTCTGGGGCCTGAGGCCCCAGCCGCCGGAGGCTCTTGAAGCGAAAGCCAGGCCTCAAGCCGTCGGCAGCTTGAAATCCTTGTAGCGGTCGCGCAATTCGGTCTTGAGCAGCTTGCCGGTCGCCGTGTGCGGCAGGTCGTCGACCACCAGCACCTCATCCGGCGTCCACCATTTGGCGATCTTCCCATCCAGATAGGCAAGAACGCTTTCTTTCGTGACAGTTGCCCCGTCTTTCTGACGCACCAGCAGAAGTGGGCGTTCATCCCACTTGGGATGATGCACACCGATCACCGCGGCTTCGGCCACCCCTGGTGCGCCAACAGCGGCATTCTCAAGGTCGATCGAGCTGATCCATTCACCGCCCGATTTGATGACGTCCTTGGAGCGATCGACGATGTGCATGTAACCGAGCGGATCGAGCGTCGCGACATCGCCGGTATCGAACCAGCCGTCAGCATCGAGCACCTGACCGCCATCGCCCTTGAAATAGCTGCCGACGATCCACGGACCGCGCACCAGCAGTCGTCCGAAATCCTTGCCATTGCGCGGCAGCTCGGCGCCATTGTCATCGACGATTTTCATTTCGACGCCGAAAACACCGCGCCCCTGCTTCACACGATAATCAAGCTGTTCGTCGTAAGTCATTGCTGCAACTTCGGGCGATGGCGATCCAACCGTGCCGAGCGGCGACATTTCGGTCATCCCCCACAATTGCATCACACTGACATTGTGGAGCCGATCGAAGCTTTCGATCATGCTGCGCGGCACCGCCGAACCGCCAATGGCAGTCCGCTTCAGGTCGCCCAGATTGCCGCCTTCACGTTCGAGATGCTGGAGCATCGACAGCCAGATCGTCGGGACGGCCAGTGCGAGATCGACCTTCTCGTCAACAATCAGCTTCTGCAATGTCGGCGCATCGAAATTGGGCCCGCCCATGACCAGCTTCGCGCCGGCAGCGGCGGCGGTGTAGGGAATGCTCCAGGCGTTGGCGTGATACATCGGCGCGATCGGGCAAACGACTGTCGCGGCGCCGAGCCCGAAAGTGTCTGTCATGCACGCAGCCATCGCGTGCAGGACGTTGGAGCGATGGCTGTACTGGACGCCCTTCGGGTTGCCGGTGGTTCCGCTGGTATAACACAGTCCGGCCGGCGCCGTTTCGGGCATTTCGGTCCAGGGTGTGTTGGGGTCTTCGCCGGCGATCAGATCTTCATAGCAGAGCAGATCGAGGCTCGAATCGGTCGGCATGTGCGCGCGATCGGTGAGCAAGACGAAATGCTCGATCGTGGTAAAGCGCGGTGCGAGGCGTTCGACGAGCTTGACGAAGGTCAGGTCGAAAAACAGCACCCGGTCTTCGGCATGGTTGGCGATATAGACGATCTGATCGTCGAACAGCCGCGGATTGATGGTGTGGGCAACGCCGCCCATCCCCGAAATGCCGTACCAGCTTTCGACATGGCGATAGGTGTTCCACGCCAGCGTCGCGACGCGATCGCGTGGCTCGATCCCCATGCGCCGCAGCGCCGCCGCCACCTGGCGGGCGCGGCCATGGACAGTGCGCCAGTTGCTGCGATGGACCCCTCCTTCACAGGTCAGGCTGATCACCTCGCGATCACCATGATTGGCCGCGGCGTGATCGATCAACTTCCAGACCAGCAAAGGCCAATCCTGCATGGTGCCGTGCATGACAATCTCCCCATCATTCCTTGCCGCCGTTGTTAGCAGTTTGTCGGCTGTTGACAAACCGGGCGAATCAGAACAAAACAAGAACATTGACGATCTGAAGGGTTATGCCATGTTGACGATGACAATCACCATGTTCGCATTTGCAGCGGTTTATGCGCTATTGGGCACGATGCTGGGCGACAGCCGCGATGCCATTGCCGCCGCACTGCGCAACGGCCGCGCCGATCAGACGGGCGGCAGTGCCGTTTCGCGGCGCCTCAGCCGGGCATAGCTGCGGACGGCAAAGGGAATCGTGACGGCATAAGCGACGCAGGCCAGCGTCAGTGTCATCCACGGTGCCGAAAACAGCGCGCCGGCGAACAGGCCGACGCCAACCAGCGCCGGCAGTCGCTGCGACGGCCGCAGCCGCAAGGATCCCCAGCTATAGGTTGGCAGGCTGGAGACCATCAGAAACGCCACCGGGATCACCACGAGGCTGACCAGGGTCGCCCGCACCCGCGCATCATCGAGCAGTGCTGGCTCGAGCCAGAAACTGAGAAACAACGGACTTAGGGTGAGTGCAGCCCCCACCGGCGCCGGAACCCCGGTCAGATAGCCGGCACGCTTGTGTGGCTGCGGCGCCGAATCGATCTGGGCGTTGAAGCGCGCCAGTCGCAGCGCACAGGTGACGGCGTGCGACAGCGCGATGACCCAGCCGATGCCGGGCAGATACTGAAGTGACCACAGATAGACGATCAGCGCCGGGGCCACGCCAAAGGCCGTGACATCGGACAGCGAATCAAGCTCGGCACCAAAGCGAGTCGCACCCTTCAGCAACCGCGCGATGCGCCCGTCGATGCCATCGAGAACCGCCGCAACGACAATCGATGCCACTGCCTTTTCCCATTCCCCAGCAATGGCAAAGCGCACGCCAGTCAGGCCGAAACACAGCGCCAGAACGGTGACGGCATTGGGAATCAACGCCCTGAGCGGAATACCGCGCACCTGCCGGCCCGGCGTGCCGTCGACCGGCGGCAAGGTCATTGTGCGATGCCGCCGAGCAACGGCGTGCTGCCGGCGCGCGCCAGCACGGTTTCACCGGCGACCGCACGCTGCCCGACAATCACAGCCGGCACATAGCCGGCGGGCAGAAACACATCGACCCGGCTGCCGAAGCGGATGAGACCAACGCGCTCGCCAACACCCAATTTGGTGCCTTCTTCGACAAATCGCATGATGCGGCGCGCCACCAGACCGGCAATCTGGGTGAAGGCAACCCGCGTGCCATCGGCGGCTTCGACGATGAAATACTGCCGCTCATTGTCATCGCTCGCCTTGTCGAGATCGGCATTGAGGAACTTGCCCGGCACATAGACGACACGGGTGAGCGTGCCGGCAATCGGCGAGCGGTTCACATGGACATCGAACACGTTCATGAACACCGAAATGCGGGTGCATGGTTCGTTAAGGCCACCCTCACCGGCAATCTGGCGCGGCGGTTCGACGGTCGTGATCAGGCTGACCAGCCCATCGGCCGGCGAGACGATCAGCCCGGGATCGGACGGGGTAACGCGGATCGGATCGCGGAAGAACGCGATCACCCAAACGGTCAGCCCGGCGAGAAGCCAGGCCACCGAGTGCCATTCGAAGATGAACCCGGTCACCAGCACGGCGGCCGCGGCAATGCCGACGAACTTGCGCCCTTCCGGGTGCATCGACGGCAGTTTGTAACGCGCCGATTCCCCTGGAATGATCGCCAGCGGGCGTTCGGGCACGGTTTCGAATTCGGTGGGAACTTCGTTGGTCATGCCCCTGCTTTAGCCGCACCACACGGCAGGGGCAAATGACGCCGGTGGCGGGTCGAATAATGGCGCCGATGGCGCAGGGGTGACGCGGCGCCCAACTGGCGGCATAGAGCGGCGATGATCCGCTCCCTTCTCGTCTTCTGTGGCTCGCGCACCGGCCATGATCCCGCCCATGCGTCGCTGGCCGCTGCGCTCGGCACATTATTGGCCGAACGCGAAGTGACCCTCATTTTCGGCGGCGGTGGAGTCGGTTTGATGGGCATCATGGCGCGCGCCACGCTGGCGGCCGGGGGGCGTGCCATCGGCATCATCCCCCGTGCGCTGATGACCGCCGAAATCGCCCAGACCGGGCTCACCGAAATGCATGTCGTTGAAACGCTGCACGAACGAAAGGCGCTCATGCACGCCCGCGCCGATGCGATTCTGGCGATTCCCGGCAGCATCGGCACGCTCGACGAGCTTTTTGAATCAATGACCTGGCGTGAACTTGGCATCCACAACAAGCCAATTTGGCTGCTGGGTGACAATGGCTATTGGCAGCCGCTGCTGGCGCTGCTGGCGCATCTGACAATGCAGGGTTTCGCGCCCCCCGATCTCGATCGACTGGCGGTGTCACTGGCCGGGCTGGCGGATCTCGCCGATCTTTTGCCCCCACCAAATCGTCCGGTTGGTGCCGGTCATTCTTGACCCTTTGCCATCCGGCACCCTAGACGGAGACAGCGGCGGCGCCGCACAACGCGTTCGAGGACAAGATGGCAAAAATCAAGGTCGAAAATCCGGTCGTCGAGCTCGATGGCGACGAGATGACCCGCATCATCTGGCAGTGGATTCGTGAACAGCTGATCCTGCCCTATCTTGATATCGACCTGATGTATTTCGATCTCGGCATCGAAAACCGCGACGACACCGATGACAAGGTGACGGTGCAATCGGCCAACGCCATCCGCGAATATGGCGTCGGCGTGAAGTGCGCGACCATCACGCCCGATGAAGCCCGCGTGAAGGAATTCGGCCTCAAGCGGATGTGGAAGTCGCCGAACGGCACGATCCGCAACATCCTCGGCGGCGTGGTGTTCCGCGAACCCATCGTCATCAAGTCCGTGCCGCGCCTGGTGCCGGGCTGGACCGACCCGATCGTCATCGGCCGCCACGCCTTTGGTGACCA
>JAAFIT010000108.1 GCA_013298745.1 Sphingomonadales bacterium | reverse complement strand
GGCAACGGCGGCAAGTCCGGGCGCTTTACCGCGCTGGAGGAACTCGCCGAGGAATATGCCTTCATCGTGATGCAGTTCGATGACGCCGCCCGCTGACCGCACGCCCTTTTCGATCCCCGTCACGGCAGCGGCGGCGGATATCGACGAGCTCGGCCATGTCAACAATGCCGTTTATGTGCGCTGGATCCAGAATGTCGCGACGGCGCATTGGCAGGCCGTGGCGCGGCCCGAGGACCGGGATCGCTTCGTCTGGGTGGTGAGCCGCCACGAGATCGACTATCTGCGCGCCACATTGGAAGGCGAGACGGTGACGCTCACCACCTGGGTCGGCACGCCGAAAGGCGCGCGGTTTGATCGCTTTGTCGAGATCAGCGGTGCAGACGGCCGGGTGCGGGTGCGCGCGCTGACCATCTGGGCGTTGATTGACACGACAACCAGCCGGGCGGTTCGCGTTCCTGCCGAAGTGGCGGCGCCGTTCCTGCATTGAGCCTTACGCCGACACCGCCCGGTTGCGTTTGCGGCGCAGGCCAAAGCCGACAAAGCCGAAGCCGATGATCATCATCAGCCAGCTTGCCGGCTCCGGCACTGTCCCGGTTGCCGCAGCGCCCGCAAGTTTGTCGAATTCGAAGGCTGCACCTTTCGATCGCATCCGCACCGCAGCAACATCGGCTTCGCGTTGAAAGCTGATCAAAAGGCGTTGATTGGTGATCGCTGCCGCCTGATCACCGTTGAACTGGGGGAAATCACTGCCGGCCATCGTCCAGACCGTCTCGCCACGCCGGTTGAGAAAATCGACGAAATTGTAGCCGTCGATCGATCCCCATTCGAAGCTGAAGCTCGCCAGCGGCGCGCCCTTGGTCCAGCCGCTGAAATCGAAGGTCGACTGGCCGCCGGCACCGAGCGAACGATAGATACTGACATTGCCGGCCGGTGCTGCGCGAACCCCGCCGATCGATCCGGCCGCCGTAATCACATTTCCACTACTGAATTCGGTCACGCCCGAGGCATTTGGCGCATCGAAGCCGACGAGCAGGCTTTGGCCAGGCGGAAGCCCGGTGTCCGGCGCCCCGGCCTGTCCGATCACCGAGATCGATCGCGGCATGGTGGCGTTGGTGACCGCCCATTGCCGCGGCGGCGGGGTCGGCGGTGGCGTTGGGGCTGGCGCGGCCTCGGCGGCTTCTGCCTTCTGTGCCTTTACGGGTTTGTCACGGTCGTTCCGGCGCTTTTCCGCCTCGTCCTTCGCTTTCGCCTCATCGCGCGCCTTTTCGGACGCATCGGCCTTGCCGGAGGCGGCCATGAGTGGCGTCGATGCGCCGGGCAGGAGCGCGGCGAGGACCACTATCGCGCGCCCATATGTCGATCGTGTCATCGCTGCATCTCCACCACATGTGGCCAGACATGCGGCGGCAGCAGCCCCAAACTTAGCAGCGTTAAGCGCTGTTCAGCACGATTGTCGTCACGCCCCGCCAGCGCGCAGCAGGGTCAGCAAATGCACGACGCCGAACAATGCCGTCGCCAGCCCGACGAAAATCGCCGCATTCCACGGCAGATGGGCGTGCCAGGCCAGCGGCGAGCGCTTTCGCGCCCAATCACCGACGAGCGCAAGCGCCGCCAGCCCGAGGCCGGTGCCCACCAGCCACCACGTCGCAACAATATCCATCGTCGGCGCAGGTAAGGTGCGAGCGATATTGCGGCAAGCGGCGTTGCGCTTTGCGATAGGCGCGGCCACGATGAATTGTTAGACAGGCACATTCACTCTTTGGGAGACTGCCATGTTCCGTCCCGCTGCTGCTGCCCTTCTGGGCCTCGCCACCATCGTTGCCGCCCCCACTGCGGCTGCGACTCCGTTCGATGCCGCCATTGCCGGTGCCCACCGCTCCGACGCCAACAAGGCGCGCGATAAGTATCGTCACCCGGCCGAGACGCTGTCGTTCTTCATGATCAATCCGAACATGACCGTTGTGGAAGTTTCCCCCGGCGGCGGCTGGTATACCGAAATCATCGCCCCGGCGCTGAAGGACAAGGGCCAGTATATCGGCGCCCATAACAACCCCGCCGCCAGCGCCGGTGCCGCGGCCGGCGCCAAGAAGTTTGCCGACATGCTCGCCGCCAAGCCCGATGTCTATGGCAATGCCAAGGTCTCGGCGTTCGGCAAGGGCAGCTATGACATCGCCCCCGCCGGCACCGCCGATCGCGTCGTCAGCTTCCGCAACGTCCATAACTGGCACATGGCCGGCTTCGCTCCCGAAGCCTTCAAGGCGTTCTATGCGGCGCTCAAGCCCGGCGGCATGCTCGGCATCGTCGAGCATCGCCTGCCCGAGGACAAGCCCGACGAGTTGATGAAGTCGAGCGGCTATATGAAGGTGTCGTACATCAAGAAGCTCGCCGAGGATGCCGGCTTCACCTTCGTCAGCGCCTCCGAAATCAACGCCAACCCCAAGGACACCAAGGATTACCCCAAGGGTGTCTGGACGCTGCCACCCAACTTTGCCGAAGGCGATACCGACAAGGCGAAATATGCCGCCATCGGCGAAAGCGACCGCGCGACGCTGTTGTTCATCAAGGGCAAGTTGCCGAAGGGTGGTGCCACACGCAAAAGTGGCAGCGGTATCGGCAGATAAGCCGTTCCGAAACCCAGAAGATGGGGTAATGTTTCAGCCGATGCGGCGCACCCCGGTTACCGGTTGCGGCGTATCGGCTAGTCTTGCAATCACATCGGCCAGCGGTTCGATGACCACCGCCATCCAATGCGCGTTGGCGTGGAGCAGCGTGTCGGCATCGACGAGGATGCCGACATGACCGGGGAAGAAGATGATGTCGCCGCCGCGGCGGTCGGCATAATCCACCGCCGACCCTAGCGTTTCGCGCTGCTGGTCTGAATCGCGCGGAGAGGCAAAGCCGCACGCCGCCAGCGCCGCCTGTACGAGGCCCGAGCAATCGACCCCGCGCGGTGTCCGCCCACCCCAGACATAGGGCGCGCCAATGAAAAGCCGCGCCACGGCGAGCGGGGTGGCCGGCAGTGGCGCAAGGTGGCGATGATGAAGAAAGCCGCCGCCGGCGACCGCAAGGAACTTGCCTTCATCACTGCCGCCGACACGGGCGCCAAAGGGCAGGTCCGCCAGCACGGGTGCCTTGATATCCGGCTTTGAAAACAGCGGTGCCACCGGGGCTGTCACCATGTGGCCAGCAGCGGTCGGCCCGTCCCGCAGTGCTGCCAGGGCAACCCAACCAGTGTAGCGATCGTGGCGGCTGCGACCAAAACCCCAGTCACCAACGCTGTCGAACAGATCAAAGCCCTCACCGCACAGCAACTCGCTGACGGCTGTCGCATCGGTTGAAGCTTCGGCGCGCATCGGCGTCTGCGCCACCGCGCAATGCATCGCTGCCGGCGCCACATAGGAGGCCGCCGCCACCTGGCCCGCCAGCGCGATATCGACGATTGCGGCTGTGGCGATGTGCGACCGCCGATCAAGCCGCGGTCGCGGCGCGGTCAGTGCCGCCGTCAGCGATTCAGTCGTCGTCTCCGCTGTCATCGGCGAGCAGCGCTTCGAAATCGGTGAGGAAGGCCTCGCCCTCCGGCGTCAGATCGATGAAGACACTGCGACGGTCGCGCTCGTCGATCCTGCGCAATACCAGATCGAGACCGGTCAGGCTGTTCAGCGCGCGTGTCACCACCGGCTTGGACACGCCAAGCCGCGCCGCCAGTCCGCGCACGGTGTGCAGTCCGCCTTCTCGCCCCACCACCAGCAGCAACGCCATCTGCCGGTTGGTGAGATCGGGGTGCCCTGACTTGACATAGCGGATCAGCGCCAGACGCCATTCCGTCAGCCTGTCGCGTTGGTCTGTTCCTGAAGTCACTGATTTCATGTCCTGCATTGATGATCGACCATGCCGCGTGCACGTCATGATTAAGATCAAAAACAGGAATAAGAGCAATTGGTTGCATTACGTATGCGACTCTTTTTCACGGTAGCGCCGTTGCAACACGGCAAAGGCGGCGCGCAACCCCATCGCCTCGCCGCCCTTGGGTCGGCCGGGCCGATTGGCCGGGTTCCAGGCGAAGGTATCGAAATGCGCCCAGGCGATTCCGGGCGGCACAAAGGCTTCGAGGAACAGCGCCGCGGTGATGGCGCCAGCAAAGCCACCATCAGGCGAATTGACCATGTCGGCGACACTCGATTTGAGCATGTCGCGATAGCCGGGCCACAGCGGCAGCCGCCACAACGGATCGCCCGCCTCGGTGGCAGCATCGGCAAAATTGGCGGCCAACGCCTCATCATTGGCGAAGAACGCCGGCAATTGCGGGCCGAGCGCCACCCGCGCTGCCCCGGTCAATGTGGCGAAATCGATGATCAGGTCCGGCGTCTCCTCGGCCGCCAGTGCCAGCGCATCGCACAGCACCAACCGGCCTTCGGCATCGGTGTTGGTCACTTCGATGGTCTTGCCGGCGCGGCTGGCGAGGATGTCGCCGGGGCGCATCGCATCGGCCGAAATGCTGTTCTCCACCGCCGGGATCAGCAGCCGCAGATTGACCGGCAGATTGGCCTGCATGACCAGCCGCGCCAGCGCCAGCGCATGCGCTGCTCCACCCATGTCCTTCTTCATCAACGCCATGCCGCTGCCCGGCTTGATATTGAGACCGCCCGAATCGAAGGTGACACCCTTGCCGATCAGCGTGACGCGTGGGTGCGACGCCTCGCCCCAGCGCAGATCGATCAGTCGTGGCGCCTGTGCCGCGGCCCGGCCGACGGCGTGAATGGCGGGGAAATTGCCGGTCAGCAGCGCTTCGCCCTTGATGACATCAACCCGCGCATTGAAGCGCTTGGCCTCCGCCAGCACGGCATCGGCGAGTTCGCCGGGGCCAAGGTCGGACGCCGGCGTATCGACCAGATCGCGCACCAGCGCCGTCGCTTCGGCGAGCCGCACCGCCGTTGTGATGCTGCCGACATCGCGGGTGAGCAGCACGCGCGGGCCGGTGGCGCCATTACCGCGCCGAAAGCGATCGAAACGGTGCTGGGCAAGCAGCCAGCCGAGCGCCGGGACGGTGCGATCGACGCCGTCGCCGGAGCGCAGGCGATAGCGCCCTTCCGGCAGCCCGGCGGCCAGCGCCGCGAGCGCAAACACGCCGGGATCGGTATCGACGCCTGCCACCACGCTCCATTCCGCCGGATTGTCGCCCGAAAGCATCGCCAGCGTGTCCGCCCGGCCCTTGAATCCCTGCGCCGCGACCAGCGCCCGGGTGCGTTCCCCCTGCTGACCCAGCCAGGCCTCGAACCCGGCCGCCGTGACCAGTGTCACCTCGGTGGCAGGGCTGCCGTCATCGGCGATCAGGAGCGCGGCAAAATCGGTCATGCCACTTCCTTAGCGGAAGGGCGGGTCACTCGTCACCTTCGTTCACCGCGCAGGGTGTTGGCTTCACGAGACTTAGAACTTGGCCTTCGATGCTTTCATCTGGCGCATCCGGCAGTGCCTAAATTCACTCGCTGTGATCAGGCCGATCCTCGCGCTCGATCCGCCATTTTCGCACCGCCTGCAGGCCGAACAGACCCAGAATTGCCGCGACCATGACCGTCCAAAAGATATTGCCCAGAGCGAACGGGGCTTCGTAAAGCTTGCTCTTGTATCCGATCAGCAGAGCTCCAGCCGGGCCGAGCGCAAAAGTCGACCAGTCCCTTTCCTTCAGCCACCGCCTGCGCGCTTCCAATGGTGTGATAGTGGGAGCTGAAGGAAGTCGATTTGCAAGTTGCACTGCAGGCGCGACCAAAGCGCGGTAATTTGCGCGCAACATCCACGCCAAAAACACCAACAGCGGAATACCAATCAGAAAATAAAAACGGTTGTCTGTAATTTGGAACCTGATAGCTAACGCTGTTGCGACGACGATTATGCCAGAAATCCAGCCCCATAAATGCCATTTCATTTTGGCAAGGTGGCGATCAAAGTCCTTTATAAATTGGTCATATTCGTTCGACGAAACGGTCACACCCTCGCCGGTGCCATTCTTTCTGTAGACAATCGTAAGGTCATCAACCGTGAATTGCGCTGCAAAACCCTCGCGCATGATTTGGAACTGGCTCGGCTCAAACGGCATGGTGCGAATGTTAGCAATCAGGCTTCACAATGGCACCCCGAACAGATCAGCCTCGTCCGATTCCTCGATGCGGACGCGAATGATATCGCCGACCTTGACCCCACCGGCATCGCGCAGATGCACTTCGCCGTCGATTTCGGGGGCGTCATACTTGCTGCGCCCCGAAGCGCCACCGTCATCATCGACCGCGTCGATCAGCACGTCGATATCCTGACCGACCTTCATCGCCAGCCGTTGTTCCGAAATCGCCGATTGCGCCGCCATGAAGCGGTGCCAGCGTTCTTCCTTCACATCCTCCGGCACGGCGCCCGGCAAGGCGTTGGCGGCGGCGCCCTCCACTGCTTCATATTTGAAGCAGCCGGCGCGATCGATCTGCGCCTCGCCCAGCCAATCGAGCAGATACTGGAAATCGGCCTCGGTTTCGCCCGGAAAGCCGACGACAAAGGTGCTGCGTAGCGCCAGATCGGGCACCTGGCCGCGCCATTTGCGGATGCGATCGAGCACCTTGGCGTCATTGGCCGGCCGCCGCATGGCGCGCAGCACGGCCGGACTAGCGTGCTGGAACGGGATATCGAGATAAGGCAGCACCAGCCCTTCGGTCATCAGCCCGATCAACTGGTCCACATGCGGATAAGGATAGATATAGTGCAACCGAACCCAGGCACCGAGCAACCCCAGCTCGCGCGCCAGATCGGTGATATGGGCCCGCAATTCGCGGCCCCCCAGCGAGGACACCGCGTGGCGCAGATCGACCCCATAAGCGGACGTGTCCTGCGCGATGACCAGCAGTTCCTTGGCACCACCCTTCACCAGCGCCGCCGCCTCGCGCAGGATCGCCGCCGGCGGCCGGCTGGCCAGATCACCCCGCAGGCTGGGGATGATGCAAAAGGCACAGCGATGATCGCAACCTTCGGAGATCTTCAGATAGCTGCAATGCCGCGGCGTCAGCTTCAACCCGGCGTCGGGAATCAGGTCGAGATAGGCGGATTTAACGGGGGGTGCCGCATCGCGCACGGCATTGACGACATCGTCATATTGCTGCGGGCCGGTCACGGCGAGCACATCGGGGAAGCGGGCGCGGATGCTGTCCGCCTCATGCCCCATGCAGCCCGTCACGATCACCTTGCCGTTTTCGGCCATGGCCTCGCCGATCGCCTCCAGGCTTTCAGCCTTGGCGCTATCGAGGAAGCCGCAGGTGTTGACAATCACCACATCGGCGCCGGCGTAATCGCCGGACAGCGCATAGCCATCGGCACGCAGCTGGGTGAGAATCCGTTCGGAATCGACCAGCGCCTTGGGGCAACCGAGCGAGACCATGCCGACTTTTGGGGCGATATCGAGGGACACTGTCATCCCCGCGCCTTACGCGACACAGGCCGTGCTGTCACCGGGGGCCGATGACGCGCGCCGGA
>JAAFIT010000107.1 GCA_013298745.1 Sphingomonadales bacterium | reverse complement strand
GCGCCGGCAGCGGCGGCGGCGGGTTGGCAAGGCGCCAGCCGATCCGCGCCAGCGTCAGGGCGATCACCGAAAGCCCGAGCGCCTTGTGAAAGCCCATGATGGTCCGGCCGGTCGTCACCATCGCGGGATCGGTGCTATCGAGGAAAATGTCGATGGTCAGGCCACCGATGAGATTGCCGATAACGATCAGGGCAATCAGCCAGTGCAGGCCCACTGCGACACGGGTGTAACGCTGGCTTGCAGCATCGGATGTTGTCATCGGGACCCTTTCATGGAGCGCCCCGATGTTACGCCATCGCCGGGCTGCGACCAAATAAGGCCACGCCCGGTGGAATTCCGATCAAGCCTGCGGCTGTGCGGCGGCAAACTGGCGTTCGAACAGCGGCGAGATCAGCGACAGCGAGAACAGATGCGCATAGATCAGCCCCATCATGCCGTTCTGCACCAGCTTGCGCGCCTGATCGCCGCGCAGGTTCTGCAAGCGGCTTTCATCGACCATGCGGAAACCACGATAGACCGCCGGCTCGGCCAGCCCTTCGCGCTGAATGGTGACTTCACCATCCATCAGCAGGTTGAGCTTCGTCACTTCTTCCATGAACATGCGCGTGCGGTTCACCGCCTGTTCGAACTGTTCGCAGAAATTGAGCACGGACTTGGTGACTTCGCTCGGCTGGCCATCGACAAACAGCGGCTCTCCCTCGCCGGCTGCCAGCTGTTCCGATGTGTCGTCGAAGCACAGCGACAGGTCCTGCGTCTCGGGCGAAAGCCGGGCGAGCATGAACGGATAGCGGCGCACAAAGGCCGGGACATAGGCGGTGGCGTCCCAATCGCCCTTGTCGTCGACATAGAGGTTGTTGCCTTCCTGCAAGCCGAGGAGCGCCAGCGGTGCCGCAGCCTCACCCAGACCAAAGACGATCGGGAAGCTGCGCTGGCACAAGGCGAATTCATCAACCGTCACCGGAATGGCATGGGTGTTCTTGGTGAAGCCCAGATGCTCACGCGGCTTCAACCCGAAGGTCGCATGCGTCTGCGACGACAGCGGTGCCACCGATTTGTAGAACAGCGGCAGGGACGATTCAGGCTGATTTGCAGGCGTGCTGGCCATGGTGAGCGACTTTCTTGATTGGCAATGACGAAGATCAACAAAAGGCAGTGCAGACCGCGAGGATTCTGCGGCTGCAACGGCGCATCTCTAGGGTCGCTGACGGCACCGTGCAAGCGCGCGTCACACCAGTTTGCCAGGATTCATGATGTTGAGCGGGTCGAGCGCTGCCTTGACGGCGCGCATCGCCGCCAGCTTGGCCGGATTGCCCAGACGCGCGAGATCATCACGCTTGAGAACGCCGATCCCATGTTCGGCGGAGATCGAGCCGCCCGCCGCCGTCACCAGATCATGCACAAGCGCCGTGATCGCTTCACGCCGCGGCGCCAGCCAGGCGACGGCGTCGACATCAGCCGGCGGCCGCACATTGAAATGCAGATTGCCATCGCCGAGGTGGCCAAAGGCGATGACGCGGGCATTGGGAAAAGCCGCGATCACGCGCTCGGTCGCTGCCAGCGTGAACGCCGGCATCGCGGCCACGGCCACGGCGATGTCATGATGCACCGCCGGCCCTTCACGTCGCTCGGCAATCGGAATGGCTTCGCGCAGCGCCCATAGCGCCGCTGCCTGCGCCACGGAGCTGGCCAGCACAGCATCATCGACACCCGCGCCAAGCAATTCATCGGCAAGCAGCGTTTCCAGCGATGCCGGCCCGGCCAGTTCGACAAGCACGTGCCACGGATGCGACCCGGCCAGCGGCGCCCGCGCAGATTCCACGTGACGCAGCACCAGTTGCAACGCGATATCGGGCACCAGTTCGAAACTTTCGACCTGCCCCCCCGAGACGCGCCGCAACCGCCCCAGCAAGGCGAGGGCAGCCGCCGGGCTGGCAACACCGGCCCAGGCGACGCTGCGATGCGCCGGCGCCGGCACCAGCCGCAGCGTGGCGGCAGTGACGATCCCCAGCGTGCCCTCGCCGCCGATCAGCAGCTGCTTGATGTCATAGCCGGTATTGTCCTTGGCCAGCCCGGTCAGTTGATCGAGCCGGCTGCCGTCCGGCAAGACCGCCTCGATTCCCGCCACTAGGGCCCGCATCGTGCCATGGCGCAACACCTGCACACCGCCGGCGTTGGTGGCGATAAGGCCGCCGACCGTGGCACTGCCCTTTGCCGCCAGCGACAAGGGAAAGGCACAATCCACCGCCGCGGCCGCCGCGTGCACCGCCTCCAGAACCACGCCCGCTTCGGCAGTAAGCGTCAAGCCATCGGGATCGACGGCGCGAACGCGGTTGAGCCGTGTGAGGCTGACCAGCACGGCACTGCCGTCAACCGGTGGAATGCCGCCGCCGACCAGCCCGGTATTGCCGCCCTGCGGCACCAATGGGACGCGCCAATGCGCCGCGGCGCGGACGATGGCGACCACATCCTCGGTAGTGCGCGGCAACAGCAGCATCGGCGTTGTCCCGTGAAACCGGCCCCGCCAGTCTGTCAACAACGGCGCCACACGATCGGCATCGCGCGTCGCGTTGCCGGTGCCGGCAGCAGTCGCAAGCGCTTCGAGTGCGGCCTCGGGGATCATGGTCATGCCGACATCATGCCGCAAAGCCGGGGCGGCCGGAAGCTTTTGACACGCGCATCATTGACCCGCGGCAATTGGCACTACAGGTTCACGCCATGTTCAATTGCCTTGCGGCAGGCAGCCGATGATGCCCATCGGCCCGGCCCTGCTGCGACACTTCCCGGACGGCGCGCTGTCCATCGGCCACGTGCGCCTGTGGCTGTTTGCGGCATTGCTGGTTGCAGTGCCGCAAACCGCCAGCGCGTCTGCCGCCCCAGAGCCTATCGTGGAACCGTCGTCAGACCCTTGGAAGCGGGTGGAAATCGGTCCAGGACCGACTGTGACGACACGGCCATTTCCGCCCAAGGAAGGGCGCAATCGCTGCATCAGTGTCGACGGCCTTGCCGGCGCCCAGCTGTTCGGCGATCGCGCCATCGAGCTGTCGATGCATAGCGGCCAACACTATCGGCTGTTCCTGGCCCGTGAATGCCCGGCGCTCAGCTTTTATCAGGGCTTTTATTATCGGCGTCAGAGGGCCGGGCAATTGTGTGCCGGACGCGACGTTATCGGGGCCCGTTCGGGCGGCGAATGCCCGATCGCCAGCATCATCGCCGTGCGGCCATTGAACGGCGAGACCAAGGGCAAAGCATCGGGACCCAAGCGCAAGCGCTAGCAAATCTGCGAGGCAAAAACACGATTCTTGCTGCGAAGTGTTGCACAGTTGCAACGCTTTTGGCCGCGCGCGACGCCAATCCGGTCGTTTCGATAAGGATGCTGGACAAAGCGGCTTTTCAAACGCCAAATAGACGGTGAACAGGCGCCTGGCGGCGTTTGCGGCATGTCAACTGCTCGGCCACAGGGCAGACCATGCAACTCAAATCGGGGAGATGAACATGCGGACTTTGACTGCACTGCGCGCCGGATTCGTCGGCGGCGTTTCGATGGTGGGCCTGATGGCCACGCCGGTCCTGGCCCAGGCCGCGGCAACCGATAACACGATCGAGGAAATCGTCGTGACCGCGCAGCGCACGGCGCAGAGCCTGCAGGACGTGCCGATCGCCGTGTCGGCGTTCAGCGCCGAAGCGCTGCAGCGCCAGCAGATCCAGAACAGCTCGGATCTGCAGCTCACCCTGCCGAACATCGTCTTCACCAAGGGCAATTTCACCGGGTCGAGCTTCACCATCCGCGGTATCGGCGATCTTTGCGTCGGCGTGACCTGCGACAGCGCCACCGCCATCCACGTCAACGGCAGCCCGCTGGTCGCGACCCGCCTGTTCGAAGCCGAATTCTTCGACATGGAGCGCATCGAAGTGCTGCGCGGCCCGCAGGGCACCCTGTTCGGCCGCAACGCCACCTCGGGCGTTATCAACTTCGTCACCGCCAAGCCGAACCTGACCACGATGCAAGCCGCAGGTGAAGTCGATTACGGCAATTTCAATTCGCTGCGTCTGCGCGGCATGTTCAACCTGCCGGTCACTGAAACCCTCGGCGTCCGCCTTGCCGGCTTCTATCTGAAGCGCGATGGCTTCACCGAGAATCTCTACAACGGCACCCAGATCGATGGCCGCGACATGTTCGGCATCCGCGGATCGGTGCGGTGGGAACCCACCGAAAACACCCGCATCGATTTGATGGGCTATTATTTCAAGGAAGACGACAACCGCTCGCGTATCCAGAAGCAGCTTTGCCAGCGCGACCCGACCGGCGTTCTGGGCTGCCTTCCCGGACGGCTTGAAAATGGCAAGTTGAACGGCAACTCCACCTTCGTCGGCGTGCTGACATCGCGTGAGTTCCTGCGGATCCAGGGCGGCGCCGCCTTCGGTGGCCCGCTGTCATCGGCCGCACTGGGCAGCCTCTATGGTCCGGACCCCTTCGCGAACTTCCAGGAGCCGAGCGACGTCCGCCAGGTCAAGACCGCCTTCGATCCGACCTATGTCGCCGAAGAACAGCAGTATCAGGGCCGTATCGAACATGATTTCGGCCCCGCCAAGCTGCAGGTCACCGGCCTCTATCAAAAGACCAAGGTCGATTCGAGCGTTGACTACAACCTCGGCGTCCAGGACCGGACGATCTACGCACCCGGCTTTGCCGGTCTGCAGGGCCTCGCCGCTGCCATTCCGTCGTTCTCGAAACTCCCGGGCTTCCTGTTCCCGAGCGGTCCCACCGGCACGCTCTGCGCCTCGCAGGCGGAAGAAACCGGCACCGGCCTCTATGGTGGCAAGTCGATCTGCAACAACGTGCCGCTGACCTTTGACCGCTCGAACGAAGAGCGCCGCACATGGTCGGTGGAAGGCATCTTCACCACCCAGTTTGATGGCCCCTTCAACTTCCTGTTGGGTGGTATCTATCTTGACACCAAGCTGCCGGAAAACAGCTATTATGTGAACGGCTTCGGCATCGACTACGTCTCGGGCGTTCTCGGTGCGGCAACAGCCGCTGGCAACCCGGCCTTGCCGCAGGGCTATCTCGGCACGCCGTTCTTCCGCAACAACACTGATGTCACGACGCTGAAGTCCTACGGCATCTTCGGCGAAGCCTATTGGAACGTCAGCGACAATCTCAAGGTCACCGCTGGGTTGCGTTACAACAACGACAAGAAATATGTTCGCGCCCGTTCGACGCTGGCCAGCTTCTTCGTGCCGTTCGGCACGGCCAATGCCTTTGATTCGCCCTTCGTCGGCGCCTTCGACGCCGATCCGGGCAAACCTGGCAACCAGCTGTTCCAGGAACGCGAAGTCGGCTTCGGTGAGTTCACCGGTCGTTTTGTCGTCGATTACAAGATCAGCGACGAAAGCCTGCTCTATGCGTCCTACTCGCGCGGCTACAAGTCGGGCGGGATCAATCCGCCGCTGCAGCCGATCTTCGCGGTTCCGGAAAGCTTCACGCCGGAATTCATCGACGCCTTTGAAATCGGCTCGAAGAACACCTTCCTCGATGGCAAGCTGCGCGCCAACATCACGGCCTTCTACTACAAGTACAAGAGCCTGCAACTGAGCCGCATCGTTGCCCGCACCTCGGTCAACGACAACGTGGATGCCACGGTCTATGGTCTGGAAGGCGAATTCGTCATTCAGCCAACCCGCGCCCTGGCAGTGAACTTCAACGTCAGCTACCTCCACACCGAAGTCAGCCAGGACAAGTTCCTGTCCAACCCGCGTGACCCGTCGGGTGGCCGCCCGGATGCGGTGATCGTCAAGGACATCACCAACGGCTCGAACTGCGCCGTGGTGCCCAAGATCGTCGGCAGCGCCATCGCCGCCAACAACTATGTCGCAGCTGTCAACGCCGGCCTTGGCCTGCGTGCTCCGACATCGTTCGGCGCCGACAGCGGCATCAATGGTGCCACCGGTGCCTTCGGCATCTGCTCGGTACTCGGTGCCAACGCCGCTGCCGCTGGGATGGAAATGCTGGCTGCCGGTGTCGAAGTGAACATCAAGGGCAACAAGCTGCCGCAGGCTCCCGAGTTCAAATTCTCGGCTGGTGCGCAGTACACCTTTGAATTCGCCAACGGCATGACCGTGGTGCCACGCGCCGACCTCGCCTTCACCGGCGAAAGCTATGGCAACATCTTCAATGGCTTTGTGAACCGCGTTCCGAGCTATTCGGTGGTCAACGCCCAGGTCCAGGTCAACGGCAAGGACGACAAATGGTATCTGCGCGCTTATGTGCAGAACCTGACCGACAACAACGCCACCACCGGCCTGTATGTCACCGACCAGTCGTCGGGTCTGTTCACCAACATCTTCACGCTGGAACCGCGCCGTTACGGTGCTGCGGTGGGCTTCCGCTTCTAAGCCCGGTTTCACGACTGCAAATTCGGGCGGGGTGCAAACCCCCGCCCTTTTTTGTGCCGCAATTGGGGGGCACGGGTCTTGCCGGGCGGCTTTTGATTGACTTTTGCAGCCATTCTTGCGCAAGGCGGGGCAACCGGTGGTCGGGGTGTCCGCCTCCGGATCCAAGGAACCAAATGAGCTTTGCAGATCTGGGCCTGTCGGAGGAATTGCTCCGTGCGGTCGCCGACAGCGGCTACAACGACCCGACCCCGATCCAGCGGCAGGCCATTCCGCCGGTTCTGATGGGCCGCGACATCATCGGTGTCGCCCAGACCGGTACCGGCAAGACCGCCTCCTTCGTTCTGCCGATGATCGATATCCTTGCCGAAGGCCGCAGCCGGGCGCGGATGCCGCGGTCGCTGATCCTCGAGCCGACGCGCGAACTGGCGCAGCAGGTTTCCGAAAATTTCGATAAATATGGCAAGTATCACAAACTGAGCATGGCGCTGCTGATCGGCGGCGTCTCGATGGGCGACCAGCTCGCGGCGCTGGAAAAAGGCGTTGATGTGCTCATTGCCACGCCCGGCCGCCTGATGGACCTGTTCGGCCGCGGCAAGATCATGCTCAACCAGTGCAGCCTGCTGGTCATCGATGAAGCCGATCGCATGCTCGACATGGGATTCATTCCAGATATCGAGGAAATCTGCACCAAGCTGCCAAGCCCACGCCAGACTTTGCTGTTCTCGGCGACCATGCCGCCGCCGATCAAGAAGCTGGCGGACAAGTTCATGGATTCGCCACGCCTCATCGAAGTGGCGCGGCCGGCCTCCACCAACACCTCGATCACCCAATATGTTGTCGAGACGTCAGCGCGCGGCAAGCGCGAGGTGTTGCGCGGCCTGTTGCGCGACCCCGAGGTGCGCAACGCCATCATCTTCTGCAATCGCAAGCGCGACATCAAGGAACTGGTCGACAGCCTCAAGCGCGGCGGCTTCGCGGTGAGCCAGATCCATGGTGACATGGACCAGTCCGACCGGATCAAGGAACTCGATCGCTTCAAATCGGGCGATATCAACATCATCGTCGCGTCCGACGTTGCAGCGCGCGGCCTCGATATTCCGGGCGTCAGCCATGTCGTCAACTATGAC
>JAAFIT010000106.1:863-7538 GCA_013298745.1 Sphingomonadales bacterium | reverse complement strand
TGATCGATGCACGGATCGAAACCGCCGGTTCCTGACGTGCGACAACAGCTTCGACAGGCGAACCAAGCCCGGCGAGCGTTGCATAGACGTTCTGGATGATGCTGGGCACGTCGCCGGCAGCAACGGTATTGTTCGCAAAATGCGACGACACGATGTCGGCGGTCAACGCCAACAATTCGGCGTGCGCCTGTGAACTCTCTGTCATAATGATTACCTCGGCTCTTTCTGCGGATCCCTCCTCCGCATAGTCGCCATGACTTTATTGCCGACGAAAATCAAGTCTATTACAAAATAATTTCAACCTGTTTCAATCCAGTACAATTCGCCGCATCGTAATCGCGGCAAAGCGTTCGCCGGAAATGCCGGTGTAGTAATTGGCACGTCGCCCGACATCAACAAACCCCAGCGATCGATACAGCTGTCGCGCGGCGACATTGTTCTCGCGCACTTCGAGGAACATCGCCGAAGCGCCATAGCGGCGCACATCATCAGCGACCTGCTCGACGAGCAAACGGCCAATACCGCGCTGGCGCAAGTTCGGATCGACCGCGACCAGCAGCAGCTCGGCTTCGCCGGCAACCACGCGCGACAAAGTAAAGCCCTGAATGTTATCATTGGCATCGACAGCCTGACGCGCAAAACTACCATCGAGCGTCAGTGTTCCCGCCAGCTGCGCGGTCGACCAGGCCTCGCCATAATGCGGATCAAATCCCACCCGCATGATCGACATCAACGCCTCAAGATGGCGGGCATCGGCGACAACGACGCGCGCCAGGCCAGGGCTGTTGCTGGTGATCGTCATCTGGCGGTGACAACAGGGCGGAGTATCAGCATGGCGCCTGCTTAATTCGGCCCGTTCAAAGCGGCAATATCGCGTCGGGCGGCCGGACATAATGTGCCGCGGGTGGCAACACGCGCAATACCGTCGGCAGCGCCAATGCCAGCGCCGCATCGGGTTGGCCGGCATGGACGATATCGCGGCCATGGCCATCGGACAGCAGCGCCGCGCCGGCGCCCGCCAGCGCCATTCCTGGCGGCACCGCATCAGGCGCAATCGTGGCGATGGCACTGCCGGTCAGGTCACCCGCATAATCGGCGAACAGCAACTGCCCGCGCCCGGCGTCGAGCAGCACGCCGACCCGCTCCAGCCCCGGCCGCAGCGCAAAGGCCTGCGCCGCCGCCAGCGCTGCGCCCGAAAGCCCGTGCACCGGCACACCCCAGGCGAGGCCAAGCGCGCGCGCTGCCGCTATGCCGATGCGGATTCCGGTGAAACTGCCCGGCCCGATATCGACGAGAACGACCTCGGGTGGCGTCTGCCCGGCCATCAGCGTCGCCACTGCCGGCATCAACGCCTCGGCATGGCCGCGGCCGATGACGCGATGATCATGGGCGACAAGGCGGTCGCCATGGAACAGCGCCAGCGACAGTGCCGGCGAGGCCGTTGAGATAACGAGAGTGCGACCCGTCACAGGATGGCGGCGGCGTCCTCGAACGCCAGCCGCGGCAGCCGCGGCCACATCATTTCGGGCGTGCCCTTGCCCAGCGAGCAGATGAGGTTGGTCTCGATGCTGGTGCCGGCCCAGAAGGCGGCATCGACCGCCGCCTTGTCAAAGCCCGACATCGGCCCGGTATCCCAGCCCAGCGCCCGCGCCGCGAGGATGAAATAGGCGGCTTGCAGCGACGAATTGCGGAACGCCGTCTCGCGCGCCATAACCGGGTCGGCAAACCATGGCCGCACGTCCATGTGCGGAAACAGCTCTGGCGCCTTGTCGGCAAAGGCGAGATCGAAACCGATCACCGCGGTCACTGGCGCCGCCAGCACCTTGGCCTTGTTGTTGGCGCCGACACAGGCCGAAAGTTTGGACTTGGCGTCATCGCTGGCGCAAAAGCGGAACCGCGCCGGTGACATATTCGCCGATGTCGGCCCCATTTTCACCAGGTCATACAGCGCTTTGAGGTCCGCCTCGCCAACCGGCGTCTTGTCCCAAGTGTAGTAGGTGCGTGCCTCGCGGAACAGCAGATCGAGCGCAGCGGAATCGAGGGGCGTGCCTGACATGAATTATCCTCAGATTGCCCGCACGTCGGTGACTTCGGGCACATAATATTTGAGCAGCGATTCGATACCCATCTTCAGCGTCGCCGTCGAGGACGGGCAGCCCGAGCAGGCGCCCTGCATTTCAAGGAACACCGTGCCCTTGTTGAAACCGCGATAGACGATATCGCCACCATCACCTGCCACTTGCGGGCGGATGCGGGTATCGATCAACTCGTTGATCTGGGCGACGATCTCGGCATCTTCGGGGTCGTCGTTGATCGCCGGACCCGCCGCCTTGGTGGTGTAGAGCGGCGCGCCCGAGCTGAAATGATCGACGAGCACGCCGAGCACCTGGGTCTTCAGGTCCATCCAGTCGGCCGAACCTTCGGCCTTGGTGACGCTGATGAAATCCGCCGCGAAAAACACCCGTTCGACATCGCCAAGCGCGAACAGCGCGGCGGCAAGCGGCGAGGCTTCGGCGGCTTCGGGCGTCGCGAAATCGGCGGTGGCGCCATCGGTGACGCTGCGGCCGGGGCGGAACATCAGCGTGGCGGGGTTGGGCGTGCGTTCGGTTTCGATGAACATCGGGCGACCTCGAAATTGCAATGGAGCCGATGTGGCGGCTCACCGCCGTTGAATCAAGCGAAAAGACGATTGAATTCGTCCGCTTTTAAAATCTGTTCCAGTGAAACTGAAACAGGACGGTGCCGGCCCACGCCCCCGCCCAACCACCCACAGGATCCACCCTCGATGGGTGGTTGGGCGGGGGCGTGGGCCGGCACCGCTTCAGCGAAGCTGAAACAGACTATCGTTCAGGTCAGCGACTCCAGCCGCTCGGCATCGAGCCCGCCCGGCACGACGATCACCACGCATGGCAATTGTCCGGCGCGTTCGCCGGTGAAATAGCTGACCAGCGGCCCCGGCGCGCCTTTGGGCGCGGCGCCGAGCACCAGCGCGCGCACACTCGGATTGGCACGGACATGGTCAAAGATCGCCGGCGCCGTCTCGCCATGAAGCACAGTGGCAAGCGGCCGCGTGCCCGACAGTGCCTCGACTTCATCGGCAACGCTGGCGAGCAAGGCCTCGGCCTCGGCACGGGCTTCGGCTGCCATCGCTGCCTGCACGCCGCCCCATTGCATGAATTCGATCGGCCGCACGACATAGACAAGCGCCACCTGGCCCGCGACATGCGACGCCCGCATCGCTGCAAAACGCAACGCCACCCGGCTTTCGGCACTGCCGTCGACGACGACAAGATAGATGGGGGCCGTATCCATTGCGGCGATGCTACTATCAAAGCCGCGCCGCGCAAGGGTTGGCAAAGCGGCATGACATTTGCCCGTGCCCGACCTAGGCTGTTCCAACCCATGGACCTTTATCTTCCCATCGCCGAAATGTCGGTCAACGCGCTGGTGATCATCCTGCTCGGTGGCGGGGTCGGGTTCCTGTCCGGCATGTTCGGCGTCGGCGGCGGTTTTCTCACCACACCGTTGCTGATCTTCTACGGCATCCCGCCGACGATTGCCGTCGCGTCTTCGGCCACCCAGATCACCGGTTCCAGCGTCTCGGGGGCGCTGGCCTATTGGCGACGCGGCCAGGTCGATGTGAAGATGGGCGCTATCCTGGTTGCCGGCGGACTCGTCGGTGCCGGCATAGGCCAGATCCTGTTCCGCTTCCTGCAAAAGCTCGGCCAGATCGATATCGCCATCAACATCATCTATGTGCTGTTCCTCGGCGGCGTCGGCTTGTTAATGCTGCGCGAGGCGATCACCGAGCTGCGGCTGGAGCGCATTGTTGCTGCCGGGGGCGAGGTTCCGCCGATGCGCCTGCGCCGCCACGTGCCGTGGATCGCCGGGCTGCCCGGCCGCACCCGTTTCTACAAATCAGGCCTCTATATCTCACCGCTGGCGCCGCTGCTGCTTGGTGCGGTGGTCGGTGTGCTCACCGTCATCATGGGCATCGGCGGCGGCTTCATCATGGTGCCGGCGATGATCTATCTGCTCGGCATGTCGGCGAGCGCGGTCGTCGGCACCTCGCTGTTCCAGATCATTTTCGTCACCGCAGCGACGACAATGCTCCACGCCACCTCGTCGAAATCGGTCGATATCGTGCTGGCGCTGCTGCTGCTTGTTGGCGGTGTCGCCGGCGCACAATTGGGCGTGCAGGCGGCGCAGAAGGTCAAGCCCGAAAACCTGCGACTGGCGCTGGCGCTGCTCGTGCTCGCCGTCGCCGTGCGGCTGCTGTTCGGGCTGACGATCAAGCCGCAATCGCTGTTCACGCTCGATTTCGGCGCATGAAGGCGGCCATCCTGCTGCTGGCCTGGCTACTGCTTGGCGCGGCGGCGCCAACCGTGCTGATCACCGATCTCAGCCAGAGCCGCATCGATATCAACACCCGCTTCAAGGGGGCCGATCTGCTGGTCTTTGGTGCCATCCAGTATCCGGCAGGGGCGGTGCCGGACGCGCCCGCCGATATCGCCATTGTCGTGCGCGGCCCCGTGGTGCCGGTGACGGTGCGGGAAAAATCCCGCGTCGCCGGCATCTGGGTGAACACCGATTCGCTGCGGTTCGAAAGCGTGCCCGGCTTTTATTCGGTTGCCACCACTCGCCCGATCGATGAACTCGCCGATGATCGCACCACCGCGATTTACGAGATCGGCATCGCCAATCTGCAATTGTCACCGGCCAGCACGGCGCCGGGCGCCGATGTTAACCGCTTCGAAGCCGGCCTGATCGCCGCCAAACGCAACGAGGGCCTGTTCGTCGAAACGCCGGGCGCTGTCGTGGTGACCCGCAATGTGCTTTACAGCGCGCGCATCGCCATTCCATCGGCAGTGCCGGTCGGCGATTATGCCGCCGAAATCCACCTGATCCGCAAGGGCCGGGTGATTGCCAGTTCCTCGACTCCGATCGTCATTGGCAAGTCCGGCTTCGAACGCTGGGTCTATGTCATGGCGCAGGAGCATAGCCTGATCTATGGGCTCGCGGCGGTCGCTTCGGCGCTGATCGCCGGGTTCATCGCCAGCGCCCTGACACGGCGGCAGTAATCGATTTTCGCCATGACGCAGCGCAGCGGCCATCATCGTTTTGGCACAAGCGATTAGCTATCGCCGACTCGATGCTTTTCCTGTAGGGTAGGCAATGGAGCAATTTCGGTTTCGAGGCACGAACAACACCGCGTCGCCGCCGCAGGGGCACCATTCTACACTGACTATGGAAGACTTGGACAGAAAATGAGCTTTGATCGACGCGGACGTGGTTCCGGGCGTGGTGGTGGTTTCGACAAGCGCGAGCGCGGTTTCGACCAGTTTGAAGGCGGCGGCTATGGCGGCGGCGGTGGTGATCGTTTCGGCGGTGGCGGCGGCGGCGGTTACGGCGGCGGCGGTGATCGCTTCGGTTCGGCGGCGGCGGCAACCGTTTCGGCGGCGGCGGCGGTGGTGGCGGCGGCTTCGGCGGTCGTCCCGGTGGCGGCGGCTTTGGTGGCCCGCGCCCCCCGCGCGACATGGGCCCCGGCGTCAACCTGGGCACTGCCAAGGGCGTCGTGAAGTTTTTCAACGGCCAGAAGGGCTTTGGCTTCGTTGTCCGCGATGACGGCGGCGAAGACGTGTTCGTCCACATCTCGGCTGTCGAAGCAGCCGGCCTCACCGGCCTCGCCGATGGCCAGCCGCTCGAATTCACCCTGACCGAACGCAATGGCCGCGTTTCGGCGACCGACATCGTCATCGATGGCGAGCCGCTGCCGGTTACCGACCGCGCCCCACCGCGTGAACGTGAAGGTGGCTTCGGCGATCGTCCGCCGCGTCCGGCACGTGATCGCGACGCCGCACCGATGACCAACGGCCAGCGCGTCGAAGGCACGGTGAAGTTCTTCAACGGCCAAAAGGGTTTCGGCTTCATCCAGCGTGAAGACGGTGGCCCCGATGCGTTCGTCCACATTTCGGCCGTTGAACGCGCCGGCATGTCGAACCTCAACGAAGGCCAGCGCGTCTCGTTCGAGCTCGAAGAAGATCGTCGTGGCAAGCAGGCAGCGGTGAACCTCACCTCTCTCTAAGTCCGGCGTTCAGCCAATCGAAAGGGCGCGGTTGTCATCGGCAGTCGCGCCTTTTTCGTCATGGAGTTTCCGATGCGTCTGCCGATTGCCGCTCTCTTGTTGGCTGCCGTGCCGGCTTCGGCGGCGTCCCCTGATGCCTGGGCACAAGGCCTCAGCGACGCCAAGCTGGCGTGCCGCAAGGCTTCCGATTTCAAGAATGCCGCCGTGGTCGGCAAGCCGCTGGTGTTCAGCGACAGCAATGGCAAGACCGCCATTCTCGTCACCGGCATCTGGCGCCCGGAGCATATGAAGGGCGCCCGTGGCACCATGCTCTGCCTTTATGATCGCGCCAGCCGCACCGCCGAAGTGACCGAAGCCAAGAACTGGAACGTCACCGCCCCGCCCAAGCCCTGATCCGAACTCTTCCGCATTGGTCCGCAATGCCCCGGATGGCGGCAAGATTACGAAAAGCCCATAAAACTGCTGCCCGCGTCATATCGCGCAGGGTGCATCGGCCGCAGCCACTGTTATGGGCTCTCTACTGGCCATGGCCTTCAGACTTTCAAAGGATGTTCGATGTCTGCTTCCCCGATTATCAGTGGCTTGATGCT
>JAAFIT010000106.1:0-853 GCA_013298745.1 Sphingomonadales bacterium | reverse complement strand
AGCCCTGACCCACCCTTCCGCAATCTCCCGGATAGCGGGGCTCGCATAAAAGCCTGATAAATCTGCTGCCCGCGTCAACTCGCGCAGGGCGCTTCAGTCGCCGCTGCTGGTAAGGGCGTTGCGACGGGCTTCGGTCCACAGGCTTGCAAAGGATGTTCGATGTCTGCTTCCCCGATTATCAGTGGCTTGATGCTGTTCTTTTCGGCAACCACCGTCGCGGTGATCGCCTATCCGATCGTCAAGCTGCTGCCGTCGTATCTGGAGCGTTCGGTGTATCGCAAGATCGCCTCGCACCGCGATGCCATCGCCGCGCTCGATCTCGCCATCAGCCGCACCGGTGACGCTGCCCATCGCGCGCGCCTTCAGGCGCAGGCCGATTTCCACCGCGGCGCGCTCGCCAATCTGGCGCCCGGCGATGCGATGCTCACCCCGCCGGCTGCGGTCCGCCTCGACGCCGCTGCCTGAGGGCCGCACCCGGCGAGAATGACCAGTGGACAGGCCGCCGCGGCATCGTCACCTTGCCGCGATGACCTGCTTCGATTTCCCCGCCGCCATTCTCGCCCACGCCAGCGAACGGCCCGATCACCTGGCCATAATCTGTGGTGACCATCGCATCGGCTGGGCCGATTTCGCCGCTCGCGCCGATGCCGTCGCCGCAACGCTCGCCAAATTGGGCACGCGCCCCGGCGATGTCGTCTCGGCGATCGCCGCGTCATCGGTCGATTACGCCGTGCTTTGGGCGGCGGTGCTGCGGCTGCGCGCCACCATCGCCCCGCTGGCGCCATCCTCCACCCCTGAACAGATCGCCGCGATGGTGCAGGATTCGGGCGCCCGGCTGGTGTTCACCGATGCC
>JAAFIT010000105.1 GCA_013298745.1 Sphingomonadales bacterium | reverse complement strand
CCGTTCGCAGACCGCAGCGAGGATGCGCCGTGGCGCGTCACGGCGGATATCGTCGCCCTGGTTGCGGCGTTGATCCCCACGCTCGGCGATGATTTCCGAATTGACGCCGGCGTTGCCGTCCACCGCAGTGCGGTCGTGGAGCCGGGAGCGGTTGTCAAAGCGCCGGCGATTATCGGCGAGGACTGCTTCATTGCCTCGGGCGCCTATCTTCGTGGCGGCTGCTGGCTCGAGGCGCAGTGCATCCTTGGGCCGGGGGCCGAGCTCAAGACCACGTTGATGTTCGCCGGTTCCAAGCTCGCGCATTTCAATTTCGTCGGCGATTCGATCATCGGTTCGCGGGTCAATATCGAGGCCGGGGCGATTATCGCCAATTACCGCAACGAGCAGCCGATGCCTGCGATCACGCTCGTCATCGACGGGCAGACTGTCTTGACGGGCAGCGACAAGTTCGGCGCGCTTGTCGGCGATGGCTGCCGGATCGGCGCCAATGCGGTCATCGCGCCAGGCGCTATTCTGGCACCGCGAACGATTGTGCCCCGGCTTAGGCTGGTCGATCAATCACCGCAGGCGCGACGATGATGTCCCCCCCTCGTGTCCTCATCATCGCCGGCTCCGACAGCGGCGGCGGCGCCGGCATCCAGGCCGACATCAAGACGGTCACCTGCCTTGGTGGCTATGCCATGACGGCGATCACGGCGGTGACGGTGCAGAACACGCTTGGCGTTTCAGCGATCCACGCCATCCCCCCGGAGATCGTGGCGGCGCAGATCCGCGCCTGCATCGATGACATCGGTGTCGATGCCGTAAAGATCGGTATGGTCGGCGGTGCAGCGACAGTGCGGGCAGTGGCGGATGCCCTCGCCGGCGTGACGGTGCCGATCGTGCTCGATCCGGTGATGGTGGCGAAAGGTGGAGCGGCGCTGCTCGCGGATGATGCGGCGCTGGAGCTGATCGAGCGCTTGTTGCCGATGGCGACGGTGGTGACGCCGAACACGCCCGAACTGGCGATGCTGGCGCAAACCGAAATCGAGGATGATGCCGACGCGCTGCTCGCCGCGCAGGAATTGCTACTGCAGGGGCCTCAGGCCGTGCTCGCCAAGGGCGGGCATCTGCCAGGGGACCAGTTGACCGACTGGCTGGTGACGCGCGGCGGCCATGTGGCGTTTCAATCGGAACGGATCGCGACCCGCCACACCCATGGCACCGGTTGCACCCTGGCGGCGGCGCTGGCCTGCGGGCTGGGGCAGGGGCTGGCACTCGAGGCCGCGGTTGAACGGGCGCGGATGTTCGTGCGGCTGGCGATGCTGTCGGCGCCGGGCTTTGGGGCAGGGCATGGGCCGCTCGGTCATGCCAGCGTCATCAATGATATCACCGCGCCGGCGCCAGTGCTCAATCAGATCACGGTTCCGGCGCTGGATTATGGCGCGTCGCTGGCCTTTTACCAACGGCTGGGCCTGCGCCTGATCGTCGACAGCCCCGACAATGGTTACGCGCGCTTCGAGGCGGGCAATGGTACGACCCTGTCCATCCATGTCGGCGACGGCGTGGCGGGTGGTGCGGTCATCTATCTGGAAACGCTGCGCCTCGATGCCTGGGTGGTTGAATTGACCGCCGCCGGCCTGCACTTCGATCAGGCGCCGCGCGATGAAGACTGGCTGTGGCGCGAAGCCCGGCTGACCGATCCGGCGGGCAATCGCATCTGCCTCTATGCCGCCGGCACGGCGCGGCGATTTCCACCCTGGCGGGTGTGACCGATCGACCGATGATCATCGCCGGGGTGGACGAGGCCGGGCGCGGACCCTGGGCGGGACCGGTGATCGCCGCGGCCGTCATTCTGCGCGGGCGGGTTCCTGGGGGCCTTGATGACAGCAAACGGTTGACGGCGGACCGCCGCGAGCAATTGTTCGCAGCGCTGCACGCCAGCGCGTGCCTGATAGGCGTCGGGCAGGCCAGCGTTGCTGAAATCGATACGCTCAACATCCTGCAAGCCAACCATCTGGCGATGACCCGTGCCGTCGAGGCATTGCCTGAGGGCCCGGACCATGTGCTGGTGGATGGCAACCGCTTGCCGCAGTGGCGGTGGCCGGCGACGGCGATCGTTGGCGGCGATGGCCTCGAAGCCGCGATTGCCGCGGCCTCGATCATCGCCAAGGTGACGCGGGACCGGCTTATGGTGGCACTCGACGCCGAATATCCGGGCTATGGCTGGGCGGCGAACAAGGGTTACGGCACCGCGGTGCACGCTCGCGGTCTCGCCGAACTGGGCGTCACGCCGCACCATCGCCGCAGTTTTGCGCCGGTGCGCGCACGGTTGTCGGGGGTTTGAGTCTTTTCGGCAACACGCCATGGCTTGGGGGTTGCGAAGGCTCGGGACTCAATCCCTAGGGGGTCTGAACCCTTTCGAGTCACTTTCGAGACTCTTGTGACAAATCCTTGACTCTGTTGCGATTCGGCTGGGTATTGACGGCGATTCGGTGATGAATCATCCACAGGGGATGATCAAGACCAAACGCCCCCTCGTTGCCAAAGACCGCATCATGAAGGATCGGATCATCTTGGGCGATTGTATCGCCGCGATGAACGCCATGCCGGAAGGCAGCGTCGATCTGGTCTTCGCCGATCCGCCCTATAATCTGCAGCTTGCGCACAATCTGCATCGCCCCGAAGGCGGCAAGGTCGCGGCGGTCGATGACGAATGGGACAAGTTTGCGTCGCTGAAGACCTATGATGATTTCACTCAGCGATGGCTGGCGGCGGCGCGGCGCATCCTGAAGCCCGATGGCGCGATCTGGACGATCGGCAGCTATCACAACATCTTTCGCGTTGGTGCGGCCTTGCAGGATGCCGGCTTCTGGATCCTCAACGACATCGTCTGGCGCAAGGCCAATCCGATGCCGAACTTCAAGGGCACGCGCTTCACCAATGCCCATGAAACGCTGATCTGGGCGTCGAAATCCGAAAATTCGAAGTACAAGTTCAACTATCACGCCATGAAGGCGATGAACGAGGAACTGCAGATGCGATCGGACTGGCTGATCCCGATCTGCACCGGCGGCGAGCGGTTGAAGACCGATGGTGTCAAATCGCACCCGACGCAAAAGCCCGAGGCGCTGCTCTATCGCGTGCTGCTCGCCTGCACCGAGCCGGGCGACCTGATCGTCGATCCGTTCTTCGGCACCGGCACGACCGGCGCCGTAGCGAAACTGCTCGGCCGCCATTTCATCGGCATCGAGCGCGAGGAAAAATACGTCAAGGTCGCCGAGGAACGCATTGCCTCGCTGCTGCCGCTGTCGGGTGGCGACATGCCGGGTTCGGCGTGGGAGGTCAGCCACGGCAAGCGCGGCGAGACGCGGATTCCATTCGGCAGCTTGGTAGAATCGGGGCTTGTCCGCCCCGGCACGCGGCTCATCGATCCACAGCGCCGCCACAGCGCCGAAGTGCGCGCCGATGGCTCGCTGTGCATGGGGACCAAGACCGGTTCGATCCACCAGTTAGGTGCAGCGGCGCAAGGTCTGCCGAGCTGCAACGGCTGGACCTTCTGGCATATCGAGGAAGCCGGCAAATTGGTGCCGCTGGATGCCAAGCGCGCCGTCTATCGCGCGAGCGTCGGCAACGCCTGAGGCAAAACGAAAGCGTCACATTGTCGCTTTCGTGCCTGACGTCGAATGGCTAAGACCGGCAGCAAGCACTTCTGCTGCCGGGGAAATTTCATGTCGCGTTCGCTTCTGCTCTGCGCTTCGGCGCTGCTGGTGTTCGGTGTGTCGGGCGCAGCCTTTGCTGCCGACTCCAAGCCCGAAATCGGCAGCTTCGGTTTCGACACGGCGGGGATGAACCGCAGCGTCAAGCCGGGCGATGATTTTGTTGCCTATACCAGCGGCAAATATCTGACCGATCTGCAGATACCGGCCGATCAGACTCGATATGGCATGTTCACCAAGCTGCGCGACCTGAGCGACGAACGCACCCGCAAGATCGTCGAAGCCGCGGCGGCGAGCAAGGCAACAGCCGGCAGCGAAGCCCGGAAGGTCGGGGATTTTTACGCCAGTTTCATGGACGAAGCGGCGATCGAGGCGCGGGGTATTGCGCCTTTGAAGCCGGTGTTCGCGCAGATCGACGCGGTCAAGGATCGCAGTGATCTGGTGCGGCTGTTCGGCGAGGCCAATCGGCTCGGCACCTCGATGCCGGTCAATGTCGGCATCAGCCCCGATCGCAAGAACCCCGATGCGGTGACGGTGACCGCCGGGCAGGGCGGCCTGGGCCTGCCGGACCGCGACTATTATCTCGATCAGTCCAACCCGAAATTCGCCGAAGCCCGCACCAAATATCAGGCACATATCGCCCGGATGCTGGCGCTTGCCGGGTTCGACAATAGCGAAGCCCGCGCCAAGGCGGTTTATGAGCTTGAAGCCAAGATCGCCACGACGCATTGGACACGAGTCGAGCGGCGCCAGGCCGAAAAGACCTATAATCCCGTGGCGCGGACCGACCTCGAAGCAAAGTTCCCGGGTGTCGACTGGACGGCGCTGTTGACCGCCACCAGCCTCAATGAACAACCGACGGTCGTTGTCAGCACGCCGAGCGCCATCGCCGGTGCTGCCAAGCTGGTCGCCAGCGAGCCGATCGCCGTCTGGCAGGATTATCTCCGCTTCCGTGCCATCAATGATACGGCGGCCGTGTTGCCCAGGGCCTTTGTCGACGCCGATTTCGATTTCAATCGCAAAACCCTGGGCGGACAGCCCGAAATCCAGCCGCGCTGGAAGCGTGGCGTTGCGCAGACTTCGGCGGTGCTCGGCGAAGCCATTGGCAAGCTCTACACAGCCGAATACTTCCCGCCGGAATCAAAGGCCAAGGCCGATGAGCTGGTGAAGAACATCATCGCTGCCATGGATGCCCGGCTCGAAAAGCTCGAATGGATGGACCCGGCGACGCGCACTCAGGCGCGCGCCAAGCTGGCCGCGTTCACGCCCAAGATCGGCTATCCCGACAAATGGCGCGATTATTCCAGGCTCGAGGTTGTGCGCGGTGATGCCTTTGGTAACGCTCAGCGCGCCGCCGCCTTCAACTGGCAGCGTCAGCTCGCCAAGATCGGCAAGCCGCTCGACCGGAGCGAATGGGGCATGACGCCAATGACGGTGAACGCCTATGCCAATCCGGTGTGGAACGAAATCGTCTTCCCCGCCGCCATTCTGCAGCCGCCATTCTTCGATGCGAAGGCCGATCCGGCGGTCAATTATGGCGGCATCGGTGCGGTGATCGGCCATGAAATCAGCCATCATTTCGATGATCAGGGCCGCAAATACGACAAGACGGGTCGTCTTGCAGATTGGTGGACGCCGCAGGATGTGACGCGGTTCAAGGCGCTCACCGACAAGGTGGTGGCGCAATATGGCGCCTATCAGCCGCTGCCCGGCAAAAATGTGAATGGCGAACTGACGCTGGGCGAGAACATGGCCGATCTCGCCGGCATCACCATTGCCTATGACACCTGGAAGCGCTCACTGGGTGGCAAGCCCGCGCCGGTGATCGACGGCTTCACAGGTGATCAACGCTTCTTCCTCGGTTTTTCCCAGGTCTGGCGCGACAAGTATCGCGATGCGGCGCTGTTGCAGCAACTTGTTGTCGATCCGCACACGGCCGGGCATTTCCGCCCCTATGTCGTGCGCAATCTCGATAGCTGGTACGCCGCCTTCGACGCCAAGCCCGGCGAGAAGCTGTATCTGGCGCCGGCCGATCGGTTGAAGGTCTGGTAAGGCTCTACCATCGGCCACTGGTGCGCAGCGGCAGCGGCGGACTGCCGCTCGCCGGCGGGCCCTTGCGCTTTGCCGAGGTCGAAGTTCTGGCGCGCAACACGCCGCCGCGCGTTATCGCGGCTGCAAGTCTGCCGGATGCCGTGCTGGCACCGCTGGTGGCGCCGCGCGCTGCCATTGCCAGGCTACCGGTGGATCGCACCGCCATCATGGGCATCCTCAATGTCACGCCCGACAGCTTTTCGGATGGCGGCCGCCATGCCGATCCGGCGGTCGCGGTGGCGTCGGCGCGTGCGATGGCTGCGGCAGGGGCCGACATTATCGACATCGGCGCCGAATCGACCCGCCCGCGCGCCGCAGCGGTGGATACGGCCACCGAAGCAGAGCGGCTGGCAGCGGTCTTGCCGGGGCTGGTGGGGCTCAACTGGAGCATCGACACGCGCAAGGCGGCGATCATGGTCGAGGCGCTCGATGCTGGTGCCGCGCTGGTCAATGATGTCTCGGCGCTGGGGCATGACAGCAATGCCCTGGCGCTGGTGGCGGCGCGCGGTTGCCCGGTGGTGTTGATGCACGCGCAAGGGTCGCCCGAAACCATGCAGGACGCGCCGCGCTATGATGATGCGCTGCTCGATGTGTATGACTGGCTGGCGGCGCGGATCGATGCCTGTGTGGCGGCGGGGATCGACCGCGACCGCATCATCGCCGATCCGGGCATCGGTTTCGGCAAGGGGCTTGACCATAATCTGGCGCTGCTGCGCGGCCTGTCGCTGTTCCATGGCCTTGGTGTGCCGCTGTTGCTCGGCGCCAGCCGCAAGGCCTTGATCGGGCGCATGGCCGGCGATGTGCCGCCCGATGCTCGCTTGCCGGGTAGTCTGGCGCTGGCGCTGCACGCGGCGGCGCAGGGCGTGCAGATCGTCCGCGTGCATGATGTTGCCGAAACCGCACAGGCGCTTGCCGTTTGGCGCGGTGCCAATCTCGATTGAAGCCGACAGTTGAAGCGGCTGGCAGCTTGTGCAATGCAGCGTGACATCTTCACACACCTGCTGCATCTGCTATCAGGCAGCGCGCAAGGGGCGCAAACATGACCACAGGAACGACCATGGCACACAACGGTGATGATGCGGGGAAGCCTCGCACCGAGCATCATGAAACCTTTGAAGGCTTCATCACTGCGACGAAATGGGGTGTTGCCCTGGTGTCGCTGGCGTTGATCTTGATGGCGATTTTCCTCGTCTGATTGATCGGCGCTGGGAGAGCGCCTGTCGATCATCGACGCTGAACTGTTGCCCTGGGGGGAAGACTTGATGAAAATTGCCGTGTTGCGTGAAACTGCCGACGCCGAACCGCGCGTCGCAGCGACACCTGAAACTGTCAAAAAGCTGATCGGCCTTGGTGCCAGCGTCTCGGTGGAAGCCGGCGCCGGTGCCCATGCCAATATCGCCGATGCCGCCTATGCCGAAGCCGGGGCCACCGTCGCCGATCGTGCCGCGACCATCGGCGGCGCCGATCTGGTGCTGGGCGTGCAGGGCCCGGCGATTGCCGATCTGCCGGGCATCAAGGCCGGCGCGACGCTTGCCGCCATTCTGGCGCCGTTTGCCGATCGCGCTCGCATCGACGGTTATGCCAAGGCCAATATCAACGCCTTTGCCATGGAATTCATGCCGCGCATCACCCGCGCGCAATCGATGGACGTGCTGTCCTCGCAATCGAACCTCGCCGGCTACAAGGCGGTCATCGACGCCGCCGAAGCCTATGGCCGCGCCTTCCCGATGATGATGACCGCCGCCGGCACGATTTCGGCAGCGCGCGTCTTCGTCATGGGCGTCGGCGTTGCCGGCTTGCAGGCGATCGCCACGGCGCGCCGCCTCGGGGCCATCGTCTCGGCCACCGACGTGCGC
>JAAFIT010000104.1:4773-7661 GCA_013298745.1 Sphingomonadales bacterium | reverse complement strand
GCCGATGGCGAGCATCCCACGGCTGCGCTGATCCTTGCCGGTGAAGCCCGCGCGCGGGGCTGGCAGAGCGGGGGCGCGCTGGCGTTCGACGCCTTCGATGCCAAGGCCGAAGCTATTGCCGCCTTGGCTGCCGCCGGGGCGCCGGTGGACCGGTTGAGCGTCGCGCCGCCGGCCGATCCCTGGTGGCACCCGGGGCGCAGCGGCCGACTCGTTCTCGGCAAGGTCGCACTCGCCGATTTCGGCGTGCTGCACCCGGCGACGTTGGCGGCGTTCGACGTTCGCGGCGTCGTGGCCGCGGTCGAACTCTATCTCGACGCGCTCCCGCCACCGCGGGGCCGCAAGGCGCGCGGGGCGTTCGCGCCGCCGGCGTTGCAGGCTGTGACGCGCGATTTCGCTTTTGTTGCGGACGACAGCCTCGCTGCCGATGCGCTGGTGCGGGCGGCAAGCGGCGCCGACAAGGCGTTAATCAGCGGTGTGCGCGTGTTCGATCGCTACGCCGGCGAACGGCTCGGCGCCGGCAAGATCAGCCTTGCCATTGAAGTGACCCTTCAGCCGACCACCGCAACCCTGACCGACGCCGAAATCGAAGCGGTGTCGGCCAAGGTCATCGCGGCGGCAGCCAAGCTGGGAGCGACGTTGCGGGCGTGATCGCCCACAACAAGGCTTACATTGGCTGGCCGGGGCGGGCGGTGTTCATCGACTGCTCGGTGACCGGCGTCAGCTTGATCTCGACACGGCGGTTCTGGGCGCGACCTTCCTCGGTGTCGTTTGTGGCGATCGGCATCGTCTTGCCATAGCCGCGGGTGGCGATACGGGCGCGGTTGACGCCTTGCAGGGTGAAATAATTGGCGACCGATTCCGCCCGCTGTTCGGACAATCGCTGGTTGACCTGAACGCTGCCGATCGAATCGGTGTGGCCCGTCACATCGACAAAGGTCGACTGATACGAGGCCAGCGTCTGCGCCACCTGATCGAGCGCCGGCTTGAATTCGGGACGAATGGCCGCCGAATTGAAATCGAAGCTGATGCCCGACGGCAGTTTGAGCGCAATCTGATCACCCTCGCGCTGCACTTCGATGCCGGTGCCGGCGGTGCGGGCGCGCAGCTCGCGCTCCTGCTTGTCCATGTAGCTGCCGACCGACCCACCGGCGATGGCGCCAATGCCGGTGCCGATCAGTACGGCCGCACGGTTGTTGCTGCCACCCAGGATCGCCCCGAGCAGCGCCCCGGCACCGGCCCCCGCGAGCGCGCCACCGCCGGCGCGGGTCATGCCCTGCTGCCCGGTTTCAGGATCGGTGACGCAAGCGGCCAGGATCAGGCTGGTCGCAGTGACGGCGAGAACGAGACGGGCTTTGACGTGCATGAAGGGCCTCCCTTTGTAATTTTGACGCTGTTTACCGGGCTTCACGTCCGGCGTCACGCCCTCCTGTCGCAGCCGAAATGTCGCCACGCTGAACAGCCCCCTTCGCGCCACCGGCTTTTGCCCCTATAGAGGTGGCGAGCGGGCGAACTGGCCCCGCGCTGCGCTTCGGAGCCGATGCAGCCTTTCCCCTGGTTGGATGTCGTCATCATCTTGGCGCTGATCCTGCTCAACGGTTTCTTCGCGATGTCGGAGATGGCGATTGTCTCGTCACGGCGGCCGCGGCTGCGCGGCCTTGCAACCTCTGGCCATCGCGGCGCCCGCACGGCGCTCGAGCTGGCCGAAAATCCCGGCAGCTTCCTGTCGTCGGTGCAGATCGGCATCACCCTCGTCGGCATCGTCAACGGCGCCTATTCGGGCGCGACGCTGGCGCTGCCGGTCGGGCAACGGCTGTCGGCGTGGTTCGGCTTCAAGCCGGCGCTGGCGGAAGAGGTCGGCTTTGCCGTCGTCATCGTCATCACCACCTATCTGTCGCTGATCATCGGCGAACTGGTGCCCAAGCAGTTCGCGCTGCGCTCGCCCGAAAAGCTTGCCGCGTTCGTCGCGCCGATCATGGCAGTGGTCAGCCGCATCGCCACCCCTGCCGTCTGGGCGCTCGATCGCTCGTCGGCGCTGGTGTTCAAGCTGCTCGGCCAGGTCCGCGATGGCGACAATCGCGTCACCGAAGAGGAATTGCGCTCGGTGGTGCAGGAGGCCGAAACCGCCGGCGTGATCGAGGAAAGCGAGCGCCAGATGATATCAGGCATCATGCGGCTTGCCGACCGTCGGGTGCGCGGCGTGATGACCCCGCGCGGCGACGTCGACTGGATCGATGCCGACATGGATGATGCGGCGATCCGCGCCCATCTCGCCGCCAGCCCGCACACCCGCCTGCCGGTAGCGCGCGGTACCGTTGACGACATCATCGGCGTGCTGCAAGCGCGCGATGTGGTGCAGGCGTTGATTGAAGGTCGGTCACTCGATCTCTCGGCACTGGCCCGTCCGGCACCGGTCATCCCCGATATGATCGATGCCGTCGATGCGCTGGCGGTGCTGCGCGATGCCGAAATCCCGATCGCACTTGTTCATGATGAATATGGCCATTTCGAAGGCATTGTGACGCCGGCCGATTTGCTCGCTGCCATCGCCGGCGAGTTCCGCAGCGATGTCGATGATGCCAATGATCCGCCGGCGGTGGAGCGCGACGACGGATCGTGGCTGTTCTCCGGCGCGCTACCGGCCGATGAAATGGCTGACCGGCTGGGCTTCGACCTTCCCGAAGCCCGCGATTATGAAACCGTCGCGGGCTTCGTCCTCGAACATTTCCGCCACCTTCCCGAAACCGGCGAAAGCTTCATCCTCAAGCGCTGGAAGTTCGAAATCGCCGACATGGACGGCCGCAAGGTCGACAAGGTGCTGGCGCTGCCGGTGCGGACGGCCGTAACGCCGGTTTTATAGCGAACGACGCTAGTTTCGCGGCGAATAGGGC
>JAAFIT010000104.1:0-4763 GCA_013298745.1 Sphingomonadales bacterium | reverse complement strand
CCACAGCAGCAACAGCGTCAAAGGCGCAAAAACAACGGCAACTTCGGGAAGATCGCTGCCGAGCCCGAGCAGAATGACATGCGCCAGTCCGCCGAGCCAGGCCAGCGCCGGAACCGCCGCAAGTGCGCCCAGCGGAACTGCCAATGCCGGCAGCCGCGATGTCACCGCCATCACGAGCGTTGCGAGTAGCAGCGGAAGTATGAAGATCGCGCCCGCCGCCGGCAACAGCGCCTGCGCGACCAGCGCAACCGCCAGGTTCAGCACCGCCAGCCCCAGCCAACCGTCCCAAAGCGTCCGGCGGCGTGGCAAAAGCGCTGCAACAATGGCCAGCCCGGCTAGCGCCAGCAGCAGCACCAGGGTTTCAAGGCGCGGCAATGCTGCCAGCCGATCGTAGCCGTATTCGTCTCCGCCCGGGCCGGACAGCAGGTTGCCGGCGCGCAGTAGCCCGGCCACCACCGCCGTATAGCCCAAGCCGTCGACGATGCCGCCCAACAGCCCCTGCCAGCGCCAGTCGCGCAGCGATCCGCGTCCGGCGATCACGATCAATGCTGTCGCGGCTGCCAGCAGTAGCCAACCGAACCATGGCGGCCAGACGATGGTAAACAGGCCCAGGATGTCACCGAACACCTTGTCTGGTGCGAGGGCCGGCAGTTCTGGCACCGTCACCAGCGCACGCGTAAGATCGAGCGCCTGCGAACCGATATGTTGAAGTGCACCCTTGTCGAGATTCTCCGGCGTCGCCAAGGGCGAATGATATTGCCACGCGTCCCCGATGAAGGCGAGGTTGTAGGCCGGAATGCCGCGGGCGAGCGCCGGCGTCAGGTCGGTTGAATTGGGCATCAGCTGGTAGAGCTTGACGGCCATCGACGTCGTCGCCGGCTGGGTAACGCTTGCCTTGTACAGATCGATCAGTGCGCCGGCGTCGTGGCTGGTTTCGAACATGTTGGCCCGTCCGCCGCCGCCGCGCGTTTCCATATTGACGATGGCGCCGATCCTGGCGGCGAGCGGGTCGCCGAGGCTCGGGGCGTCCTTATCGCCGCCAAAGAACGCCTTGGCGCCATAAAGCCCAAGTTCTTCGGCATCGGTCAACAGAATGACCAGATCGCGCGCCTGGGTTTCGCGCGGAATGGCGCGGGCGATCTCCAGCGCCGCCGCGACCCCAGCACCATCATCGGCGGCACCCGGAGACGCCCAGACGCTGTCGTGATGCGCCATCATCATCACCGCCGGGGCGGCCGGATCGCGACCGGGCCGCAGTGCGATGATGTTGGTCAATTGCGTGTCTTGATAATGCGGGCTGCCCCAGTCCTTGAGCCGGTCACGGCCCTTTTGCGGCAGCGGCGAACTGCTGGTCCGAACGGTAAAGCCGAGCGCTTCGAGCCGCTTGACCAGATAGGCGATGGTCGCGGCATTTTCAGGCGAACCGGTGCTGTGCGGCACCCGCGCCACGGCACGGACATCGGCCATCGCGCGGTCAGCCGAAAAGGCGTTCGCCGGTGCGGTGGCTGGCAAAGGCGCCGGCGGTTGGGCGGTGACAAAAGCGAGCCACAGCGTCGCCACCAGAGTCAGCGCGAAGGCCAGCCACTTCATCATGCCGTCGCTCCGCTTTTGAAATTCACGCCAATCGCAATTGCCCGCGCCGGAACCAGGCGATGGCGAGGCAGGCGGCGAGCAGACCGATAGCCAGCCCCGGCGAGCCGCCGAGCACGGTAAGGTGCGATAGCGTGGCACCCACCATCACACAGGCGAGCATCGCGGCCGCCGCTGCCGAGACGCGCGGCACCAGCAACAGCACACCGCCAACGACTTCGAGTGTCCCGGTCAGGATGCGGAACCATTGGCCGATGCCGACCTTGGCGAACACCGCCACCATCATCGGATCGGCCATCAGTTTCTTCGAACCGGCGAAGATGAAGATCGCCGCGCAGGCCGCCTGCAACACCCAGAGAATGACGTTGGTGGTGCGGTTCACGCTATTTCGCGCCGCACTTCTGCGCCTGTTCCCAGGCGAGATCGGCAAGCAGTTCGACGCCTTCGGCGCTCTTCTTGGCATGGGCGCTGGCCGCCGTGCCGCGGATCACCCGGCCGCGGATGCCGTGGATGATGCCGGCAAGGCGGAACATGTTGTAGGCGACATAGAAATCGAGATTGTCGATCCCCGTTCGCCCGGTGCGGGCGCAATAGGCCGCAACATATTCATCTTCGGTGGGGATGCCGAGCGCCGGCAGATCATTGCCGACAAGGCCCGTCGTTGTCGACGGTGGCATCCGGTACATCATCAGATGATAGCTGAAATCGGCAAGGGGGTGGCCGAGCGTCGACAATTCCCAATCGAGCACCGCGACGACCTTGGGCTCGGTGGGGTGGAAAATCATGTTGTCGCAGCGATAATCGCCATGAACAACAGCGGTTTCATCGCCCGGCGGGATGTTGGCGGGCAGCCATTCGACGAGCTTGTCCATCGATGGCAGGCGGCCGGCATCGGTATCCTCGAGATATTGCTTTGACCAGCGGCCGATCTGGCGAGCGAAATAATTGCCCGGCTTGCCGAAATCCTGGAGGCCGGCCTTTTCGATATCGACCATGTGGAGATCGGCCATCGTCTTGTTCATTGCGTCGAAATAGTCGCGGCGCGTTTCCACCGTGGCTTCGGGGAAGGTCGCATCCCAGATCACCCGGCCTTCGACACAGTCCATGATGTAAAAGGCGGTGCCGATGACATCATTGTCCATGCACAGGCCGAAGGTGCGCGGCGCCGGAAAGCCCTGGCCGTGCAGCGCGGTGATGACGCGATATTCGCGATCGACGGCATGGGCGGAGGGCAGCAGGATGCCCGGCGGCTTGCGGCGCAGCACGTAATTCTGCTTGGGCGTCAGCAATTTGTAGGTCGGGTTCGATTGCCCGCCCTTGAACTGCTGCACCGTCAGCGGGCCGGCAAAGCCTTCGACATGATCGGCCATCCAGGCGTGCAGCCGGGCGACGTCGATCTCCTGCCCTGCCCGGACCTCGCCAGTACCGGAAAAATTCTGCTGACGTTCGCTCACCTGCACGGCACGGACTCCTTTGTTGGGGGCGGTACCGGCCCGCTCCCCCGCCCGGCCACCCACAGAGTACACTGTAATGGGTGGCCGGGCGGGGGAGCGGGCCGGTACCGCGATGAAACACTATACCTTGCCGATATCGCGCCGATAGAAGCCACCATGCCAGCGGATTTTTCTGATAGCCGCATAGGCCAGCGATCGCGCCTCGCCGACATCGGCGCCGAGCGCCGAAATGGCGAGCACGCGGCCGCCCGCGGCGACCAGCTTGCCTGCTGTATTGCGGCGGGTGCCGGCGTGAAAGACTTCAACACCAAGGGCTTCGGCGCCATCGATGTTATCGATCACGGTGCCGGTGATCGGCGTGCCGGGATAGCCCATGGCGGCATAAACAATGGTGACGGCGGCTTCGGCGGACCATTTCGGCGTCACCTCGGCGAGGCGCCCTTCGGCGCAGGCCAGCAGGATGTCGAGCAGATCGCTGTCGAGCCGCAGCATCAGCGCCTGGCATTCCGGATCGCCGAAGCGGCAATTATATTCGATCAGCTTGGGGCCATCGGCGGTGAGCATCAGCCCGGCATACAGCACACCGGTATAGGGCGTGCCGGCCGCGGCCATGGCCTTCAGCGTCGGCTCGATGATCTCGGCAAGTGCACGCGCCTGCAGCGCCTCGGTCAACCGTGGCGCCGGGGAGACGACGCCCATGCCGCCGGTATTGGGGCCGGTATCGTCGTCAAAGGCGCGCTTGTGATCCTGTGCCGATGGCCAGACCGAAATCGTCTTGCCATCGGTCAGCACGAACAGGCTGGCTTCGGGGCCGGTGAGGCATTCCTCGATCACCACGGGGCCGTTGATGTCGGCGAGCGCGGCAAGCCCTTCCTCGTTGGTTTCGGCGACCGTAACACCCTTACCGGAGGCGAGGCCATCGGCCTTGACCACCACCGGCAGCGGATGGACGGCCACATAATGATGGGCGTCGGCGGCGCTGGCGAAGCGACGGAAGCCGGCGGTCGGGATGCCGGCGGCGCGCGCCAGATCCTTGGTGAAACCCTTGGAGCCTTCCAGCCGCGCTGCCGCTGCAGTAGGGCCGAAGACAGCGATCCCGGCCGTCCGCAGCGCATCGACGACACCGGCGACAAGCGGACCTTCGGGACCGACAACGACAAGGCCAATGGCGTGTTCGCGGGCGAAGGCCACCACGGCGTCCGGATCGGCAATCGCCAGATCGACACAGTCGGCAACAGCGGCGATACCGGCATTGCCGGGGGCGCAGAACAACCGCCCGGCGCGCGCGCTCTGGCGCAGTTTCCAGCACAGGGCATGTTCGCGGCCACCGCCGCCAAGCACGAGGATATCAACAAGAGATGCGGCGTTCATGCCGCAGGCTCATAACAGCGTCGGCGGCAGGGGCAAGTGACGACCCGCTCATCGACGCAGAGATTGGCGTTGAGGCTGTTCCGCCCTATGAAGCCCCGGTGACCGATCCCGATGCCTCCGCTGAAACCGCCGCTGGCAACACGCCCGAATATTCGGTGAGCGAGATCGCTGGCGCTCTGAAACGCACCGTCGAAACCGCCTTCGGCCAGGTGCGCGTGCGCGGCGAGTTGACCGGTTTTCGCCGCCATGTATCGGGCCATTGGTATGGCGCGATGAAGGACGAGCGCGCCGTCATCGATCTGGTCATGTTCAAAGGCTCCGCCAACACGCTGGCCTTTCGCCCCGCGG
>JAAFIT010000103.1 GCA_013298745.1 Sphingomonadales bacterium | reverse complement strand
AAGATGTTCTGGCCCCAGAACTCGATCCCCCATTTCCGATCCGGGCCATAAAGGCCGATGCGGGCGTTGGCGACGGCGAAGCCGGGCTGGCGCTTTTCGGCGTCAAGGTCCGACCCGGTGTTGAGTTCGGAGGTGTAGCGGAAATCGAAATAGGCCAGCGCCGACAGCGTTTCGTTGATCTTCGGCGTCCAGGCGATGGCGCTGGTCACGACATATTTCGATGCGTTGGACAGCATCTGCCCCGGCAACTGGAACAGCGTCGGCGCCAGCGACACGCCGTTCAACCCGGTCAGATGATCGGCGTAGCGCGTATCGGTGTAAGTGATGCCGCTGTTGATCGTCAGATTCTCGACCGGGAAGAAGAAGGCTTCAAGTTCGAGACCCTTTGACACCACGCCGGCCTTGCGCTTGCCGGCGCAGGCTGAATTGCCGGCGATCAGATCGCGATCGCGGCCGCCGAGATCGTCGCCGCAACCTTCGATGTTGCTGACTTCGAAATTGACGCCGTTGAAGGTGTTCAACTGGAAATCATCGAACTTCTGGTAGAAGGCAGCGACGTTGAACTTGAAGCTGCGCAGATCGAGCTTGCCGCCGATTTCGAAGGCGTTGACGATTTCCTGGGCGAACTGGAGGTTGAACGGCGATGGTGCCGCAGCGTTGAGCGCCGAGGTATCGAGGTTGAACCCGCCCGCCTTGTAGCCGCGCGAATAGCTGCCATAGAGCAGCACATCATCGATCGGCTTGACCGACAGCACTGCCGTCCCGGTGAATTCGTCTTCCTTGCGCTCGGTGCCCGGCATGCCCGATGTGAAGTTCGGCCCCGGCGTGTTGTTGATGACGCATGCCACCGACGTGATCGTCGGCCGCAGCGCGTTGAGCGCACCGAGCGAGCCGGTATAGCGCCGCATCGCGCCGCAGAAATTGTTGTTCGACAGGAAGACGCTTTCCAGCTCCTTCTTCTCGTTGGTGTAGCGCAGGCCGAGGGTCAGCAGCACCTTGTCGGGGATGATGCTGACGACATTGTGGGTGAAGAACGCGTAGTTGGTGCTCTTCTGCTTGAAATAGCCGCCCTGGACGATGCCGGTGCCGTTGAGCAGGCTCTGGCCGGCCGGCGGCACATAACCGATCGCGTTGGAGAACAGGCCGAGTGTGTTGGGGCTGCCGGTCAGCCCGGCGAACTGGGCGTTGTAGTAACGCTCGAAATCGGCGCCATATTTCAGATCATCGTCGGTGCGCAGCGTTTCATGGGCGTAATAGCCGCCGACAAGATAATCGAGCCGATCATCGAACGCCGTGCCCTGATAGCGCAGTTCCTGGCTGAAGGTCTGGAACTTGCGGTTCTGGTCGCTGCGCTGGAGAAGGTCGATCTTGTTGAAATCGGCATCCTGGCCGGACTGGTTGCGGAACTCGCGATAGCCGGTGATCGAGGTCAGCGTGCCAGGTCCCAATTCCCAATTCGCTTCGGCCGACAGGCCCCAGTCACGGGTGCGCTGGCCATAGCCGACGCCGGGGGTGAGCGCGGTCTGATAGAGATATTTGCGGCCGTCGGTCGGCACATTGTAGACGCCGCCAAGGCTGCGCACGAGCGCGGCGATGGTGTTGGGCGACGAGACGACATTGCCGTTGGCATCGCGCGACAGATTCTGCAGCGGCGCCAGAATGGCGGCGGCGCAGCATTCCTCGTTCTTCTGGTTGTAATCGCCGATCAGGCGGATGCTGAGATCGTCGTTGGGGTTGATCAACAGCTGGCCGCGGACAAGGAAACGATCGCGATCGTTGAGCTTGCGACCCGAGACCGTATCGGTGACGAAGCCATCGCGCTTGTTGTAAAGGCCATCAAGCCGGAAGGCGATCTTGTCGCCGGCGATCGGCCCCGTCAGGCTGCCCATGACGCGGATGTTGTTGAAATTTCCGTAGCTGACTTCGCCCTGGCCACCGAATTCGAACTTCGGCTTGGCGGTGGTGATGTTGAGCAAACCGGCCGAGGCGTTGCGGCCGAACAGCGTGCCCTGCGGGCCGCGCAGCACTTCAATGCCTTCCAAGGGGCCAAGGTCGGTCAGGCCGACGCCGGTGCGGCTGCGATAGACGCCATCGATGAAGACCGCGACCGACGATTCAAGCCCGGGGTTTTCGCCGACGGTGCCGATGCCGCGGATCCGCGCCGCGCCGTTCGATTCATTGGTGGCAGACGAAACCAGCAACGATGGGGCGAGCTGGTTCAGCTGGCGGATATCGGTGCCGCCGGAATTCTGCAGCTGTTCGGCGCTGACGGCGCTGACCGCGATCGGCACATCGGACAGCGCCTGGCTGCGGCGGGTGGCGGTGACGATGATTTCATTGTTGTCGACGGCGTCGGCAGCCGCCGTCTGGGCCTGTGCCGTGCCAGACAGGGCCGGCGACACGATCGCCGCAACCGACAGCAAAAACAGGCTTTTCATCACTCACTCCCCAAAGTGCGTTGTTGTTTGCCGTTGCGTAGTGCAGCGCCCGGCGAGCGCCAATGCGGGGCAACACCCAAGTCCTCAAGAAACTGGCAGTGTGTGCTTTCAGCAACACACCGCTATGGCACATGGCACGCTTGCCCGCGGCCGCGATGGCCGCCACAAGCAGGCAACGCTTTGGCAAAAGGATGCGCCGCATGAATCGACTGGCCGGAAAGATCGCCCTCATCACCGGGGCTGCCCAGGGTCTCGGCGCCGCGATGGCGCACAAATTCGCCGCCGAAGGCGCGCGGGTGGTGTTGACCGACATCAATGCCAAGGGCGCAGCGGCGCAGGCCGCACTTATCGGCGATGCGGCGGCGAGCATCGGCCATGACGTGACCAGCATCGAGGAATGGGAAGCGGCGATCGCCTTTGCGGAAACGACCTTCGGCGGGCTGCATATCCTCGTCAACAATGCCGGCATTGCCGCCGGCAGCAATGTCGAGGCGACCAGTTTCGAAGACTGGCGCCGGGTCCACAGCATCGATCTCGACAGCGTGTTTCTGGGCTGCAAGCTGGCGCTGCCGCTGATGGCGCGGACGGTGAAGGACAGCGGCGTGCGCGGCTCGATCGTCAATATCTCGTCGATCGCCGGCGTCATCGCCGGGCACAACAGCGCCGCCTATAACAGCGCCAAGGCCGGGGTGCGGCATCTCACCAAATCGGTGGCGCTGCATTGCGCCAAACAGCGCTATGGCATCACCTGCAACAGCATCCACCCAGTGTTCATCGATACGCCGATCCTCGACGGCATCACCGGCCACCTTGGCCGCGAGGAGGGCCTCGCCAAACTCGGCCGCCAGATTCCATTGGGCGCGGTGGGCGAGCCCGACGATGTCGCCTGGGCGGCAGTCTATCTGGCGTCGGATGAAGCCAAGATGGTGACCGGGCATGGGTTGTATGTCGACGGCGGGATCAGCGCGATGTGAGTCGCAGCGCCGCGAGCGCGCAGCAATGCGCGCCGACAGGCGCAAGACCGGCCAGCGAGGCGGCGCGCTTTTGCGCGCCGAACCCGTCTGACGTCGGCATGGGCTTTGCCCATGCAAACCCACCCAGTCATCACCCTCCCACAGCCCGCCACGCCACATATGCCGCCGTCAGCACCACCATCACCGCAAACACCCGCCGCGCGACATCGGCGCGGCCGGCGAGCAGCCGCGACACCGGCGCTCCCAGCACCGCGCCGATCACGCCGCCGGCGACCAACGCCAGAAACACTTTCCAATCGACCAAACCCGACGCTGCATAGCTGAGGCTGGTTGCGCCTCCGAACAGCACCACCGAGACAAGCGATGAGGCGGCGGCATTGGCGAGAGTCATCCCCGTCGCCGCCATCAGGCCCGGCACGATCAGAAAGCCGCCACCGATGCCGAAGAAACCGGCGGCCAGTCCGACCGCAAGCCCGACAGGCGCCAGCCGGACCATCAAGCGCTGATCGAGCCGGACATCGGGATCGCCATCGGCCTTGCGCGGCCGCAGCATGGCGCCGCCGACCATCGCCATCGCAAGCGCGAACCACAGCAGCAGCGCCTGGCCATCGATCTGCTTGGCAAAATGCGCGCCAATGAGCGATCCGGTGAGGCCGGCCCCGCCGAACACCAGCGCGCACGGCCATTTCACCCGCCCGGCGCGCGCCTGAACGAACAGCCCCGACGCGGCATTGACCGCCACCGCCGCCGCCGCCGTGCCGATGGCGACATGCGGATCGCGCACCCCGACACCGTAAAGCAGCAGCGGCGGCGCCAGCACCGAGCCGCCGCCGCCGAACACCGACAACAACAGCCCGATGACGGCACCGCCGGCGACCGCGACCGGATAGGCGATGGCCGACATCAGGCGGCCGCGCGATTCCATGGCATCACGGCCAGCAACTTCGCCATGCCGCAAAAACCACTGACTCCGGCAAAGGTGAGGCCGGCACCGACAAAGCCGGCGAGGGCGAAAAAGCCCGGAGTCACAAACCAGCCGAGCAACACACCCGTCAACACAAGCAGCCCGGCGGCGATCTGCACCTGCCGCATCATCTCCAGCGGCGCCTTGGCGTTGGCGACCACCGGCAACCCCGCCTTGGCCCAGCCATCGACGCCGCCGGCCAGTACATAGGCGGGACCCGCGACCGCTGCCGCCAACCGCGCTGCATTGCTGCCGGTGCGCATGCCGGACTTGCAGGTGTAGATCACAGCGGCCCCCGCCAACGCCGGCAGCGGCGCCGAACCCAGCGACGAAAGCGGCTGCGAAACCGCGCCTTCGATATGGCGCCGGGCGAATTCATCGGGCTCGCGAATGTCGATCAACAGGGCGTGGCCCTGGCGCAGCCGGTCTTCAACATCGGCGGGCGCGAGCGAAATCAGGTGATCAGTCATGGGAGGTCTCCACATCATCGGGGCAGAAAATCGCGGCGAGCGTTGTCATCAACTGCGCCGCCGCGGGATCGCAGATGGAATAATGCACCGCTTGGCCATCGCGGCGGGTGGCGACCAGGCCGTCGCCGCGCAGCACCGCGAGATGCTGCGACAGCGCCGATTGCGACAGGCCGACACGCGGTTGCAGCGCCCCGACGGTCATTTCGCCGCCGGAAAGCTGGCAGAGGATCATCAGGCGCCTTTCATTGGCAAGCGCCTTCAACAGCTGTGCAGCGGCAGCAGCGCTGGCCTCGAAGCGGGCAGCATCGAATTTCAACGGATCGATCATGACGACAATATATCAGTTGATTCTAATTTAGCAAGTGCTTATATAACGATCACGAAAAGGAGACATCCATGTCCACACAAGCCCCCATCGTCGAAACCCTGTTCGACCCCGCGACCTTCACCGCGACACACATCGTCAGCGACCCCGCCACCGGCACCGCCGCGATCATCGACCCGGTGCATGATTTCGATCCCAAGAGCGGCAAGCTAACGACCGTTTCGGCCGATCGCGCGCTGGCGCACATCGCCGAACGCGGGCTGACGCTGGCCTATGTGCTGGAAACCCACGCCCATGCCGATCACCTTTCGGCAGGCGACCTGATCCGCCAGCGCACCGGCGCCAAGCTGGTGATCGGCGCGCATATCACCGAAGTGCAGATGGTGTTCGCCGGCCTGTTCGAAGCCGATGACGTGACGCCCGACGGCAGTGCCTTCGACATATTGTTCCATGAAGGGGACAGCCTGCCGCTGGGAAGCCTCACCATCACCGCGCTGCACACCCCCGGCCACACCCCGGCGTGCGTGACCTACTGCATCGGCGATGCGGCCTTTGTCGGCGATACGCTGTTCATGCCGGATTACGGCACGGCCCGGGCGGATTTTCCCGGTGGCGATGCAGCCTCCCTATACCGCTCGATCCAGCGCATCCTGGCGTTGCCACCCGAAACCCGGTTGTTCGTCGGCCATGATTATCTGCCCGCCGGGCGCAGCGCCTATCGGTTCGAAACCACCGTCGCCGCCGAACGCGCCGGCAATATCCATGTCGGTGCAGGCGTGACCGAGGCCGATTTCGTCGCGATGCGCACCAAGCGTGACGCCACCTTGGCGGCGCCGACGCTGCTGCTGCCATCGCTACAGGTCAACATCCGCGGCGGCGCTCTGCCCGAGGCTTCACCCAAGGGCCGGGTGTTCTTCAAGCTGCCGGTGACTCTGGCCTGACCGGCAAATCGATCAGCCGATGACGAAATCGTTCATCGTCAGCGTCGTTCCCGAAATATCGTTGACGATGGCAAAGGCATCACCATCGATCTGGGCGATGATTTCGAAATCGAAGCGGCTGCCCGGGCCGTCGCGATCGACACTGATGAAACCGGTCAATTCGGTTGGCCCCAGCGGCGTCACTTTGACGAAAGCGTCGAAATTCGCCGCCGTCGGCCGCGTGCTGGTGAACAGCTTCGAAATGTCGATCTTGTCGACGCCGACTTCGAAATCCACGACGCGATCATAACCGCTTTCACCGCGCGCAAAGGCGAAGATATCGGCGCCAAAGCCGCCCGTCAGCATGTCGAACCCGCTGCCGCCGCTCAACACGTCATCGCCAAGGCCACCATCGACGACATCGTCGCCGGCACCGCCTTCTACGCGATCGTTCCCGGCCTGGCCGAACAGACGATCGCTGCCACCATCGCCGCGCACCCAATCGTCGCCATCGCCGCCGAGCAGCAGATCGTCACCCCCCAATCCCTTGAGGACATCGCGCAGATCGGAGCCGACCATCGTCCCGTCACCGTTGCCGGCACCGTCTGACAGGGTTCCGCCCCTAACCTTGGCGACCGTCAGTGCCGGATCGGCGAAGGTCCCGACCATGCCAGGCCGAACCTGGCTTGCATCAGTCAGGCCTTCGAAAATGACAAATTGATTGACGGTCCCCGAGCCGATCCGGGCGTTGAGCGTGCCATCGGCTTCCTCGCCGAACAGAACGCTCAGCGTTGAGAAGTCGATCGTATCGCCGTCGGCAAGGCTGAAATCGCGAATGACGGTGACATTGCCCGCGCCGCGTTGCACGACGAAAAGATCGGCGCCGGTGCCGCCGGTCAACATATCAAAACCACTGCCCGCGAACAGCCGGTCATTGCCTTCGCCACCGTCAAGACTGTCGTTCCCGGCGCCGGCGAACAGCGAGTCATCGCCACGGCCGCCGCTCAGCGCGTCATCGCCGCCGCCGCCTGTCACCAGATCGGCGTCATCCTCGCCATCGAGCGTATCACCACCGCCGCCGCCCAACAGCACGTCATCGCCGCCACCGGCCAGGATGCGCGTGGCGTTGCTGCCCGCGCCGAGCACATCACCCCCATCACCACCCAGCACTTCGCCAAACTGCAGGCCTACGATTTCATCATTGAAGCTGACGACGCCCCATTCCGAATCGACAAAGCTGCTGTCGGGCCGCGAAATGGTGCCGTCGCGACTGATGGTGGCGCCGTTGGGGCGGCTGCTGATCACACCGCCGGCAAAAGCGGCAAGATCGAGCGTGGTGAACTGCGTCGCATCGCCCGTGAAGGCCGCGAGCAGATCCTGCGTGAAGTTGCGCGGATCGAGCAGAGTCGAGAAAAAGTTGAGGAACGGCAGCGCCGGGCCGGGTTCGTCCACCTCTGCGGCGATGGCGAGCGTGCCGGTCAGAACGTCCGTCGTCCGGGCTGTCTGGAAACGGATCTGGAAGGCCGGCGCCATGGCCGGGTTGAACGCTGCGAACAACAATTCGGGTGGTCCGACCATTGCACTGAAATCGCCGGTGAATT
>JAAFIT010000102.1 GCA_013298745.1 Sphingomonadales bacterium | reverse complement strand
CTGTTCCTCGTTCCTGCCGATCTGAAGGGCATCACCCGCCGTGACTACCCGACCGTCGACGGCTCGGCCGCCTCGGAAGTCTATTTCGAAAACGTCGCGGTCGGTGCCGAGCACATGATCGGCGGCGAAGGCGCCGCGCTGCCGCTGATCGAACAGATTGTCGACGAAGGCACCGCCGCAATCTGCGCCGAAGCCTGCGGCGTCACCCGCGTCCTCCACGCCACGACGCTCGATTACGCCAAGCAGCGCAAGCAGTTCGGAAAATCGATCGGCGAGTTCCAGGTCATCCAGCATCGCCTCGTCGACATGTTCATGGAAGTCGAACAGTCGGTCTCGATCACGCTGATGGCGACGCTGAAGCTCGACACCACCGAACGCGCCCAGGCCGTCTCGGCCGCCAAGGCGAAGGTCGGCCGCGGCGCCAAGTTCGTCGGCCAGAACGCTGTCCAGATCCATGGCGGCATCGGCATCTCCAACGAGCTCGCCGTCGGCCATTACTTCAAGCGCTCGACGATGATCGAAGGCCAGTTCGGCTCGGTCGACCACCACATGGCGCGGTACGAGAAGATCACCATCGGGTAAGGGGTGCCTCCGGCGGCTGGGGCCGGTGGCCCCAGACCCCAGCTGCTTGGTCGCGTGCCTTTACGCTGACGCCGGCTTCCCCCATGCTGCGGCCAAGGGGGATTCCACATGCTCAATCGCCGTCTGCTGCTTGCCGCCGGCCTCGCTGCGCCCGCCATGCTGCGCGCCCAGGTTGCACCGCCTGAGGGCTTTGCCGCCCCGGCGGGGACGTTTCCGTTCGCGCCCGACGTCTATCGCGCCCGCCGCGAGGCTTTAATGGCGACGTTGAAGGACGGGATTGCGGTGGTCTATGGCGCCAGCGAGGTGCCGGACAGCGGGCCGTTCGTTCAGAATGGCGACTTTGCCTGGCTGACCGGCATTGTCGATGAACCGGGTGCCGTGCTGGTAATGGCGCCGACCGAGCGATTGTACCGAGAGTTCCTGTTCCTCCCCTCGCGCAACCCCGAGACCGAGCGCTGGGAGGTCGAGCGGCTGCCGCTGGGTTCGACGCTCGAACGCCGCACAGGCATCGCCAAGGTGATGCGCGCCGAAATGCTCGACAGGCTCGCGCCGACGCTCGCCGAACGCTCGAAATCGCTACACTTTCTTGGCCCCATCGCGTCGGCGGCGGCGCCAGTGCCGCCGGCTCTGGAGCTCTATGGCAAGATCGCCGCGCGGGTACCGGGCACTTCAGTGAAGGACAACAGTGATTTGTTGCCAGCGCTGCGCGAGGTGAAGGAACCGCGCGAGCTAGCGCTTATGAAAAAGGCCGCCGCCGCCACGGCGCGCGGCCATGTCGCCGCCATGCAGGCGGTGCGGCCGGGCATGACCGAAGGCCAGTTGAAGGATATCCTCGAAGCCGGCTTCCGCACCGGCGGCGGCACCGGCCTGTCCTATGACAGCATTGTCGCCACCGGGCGCAACGCCGCCTCGCTGCACTATCGCGGCCGCACCGGAGCGATCACGGCTGGCGACATGATCCTGATCGACGCGGCCGCCTCGGTCGACACCTATGCCTGTGACGTTACCCGTACTTTTCCGGCCAGCGGCAAGTTCAGCGACGAACAGCGCCGAAACTATGAGCTTGTGCTTTCCGCCCAGGCCGCAGCCGCCGAAAAACTCAAGGCTGGAGTCTATTATGAAGACCTCGAAACCGCCGCCAAGGACGTGTTCCGCAAAGCCGGCCGCATCGACGATTTCTACCACGGCCTTGGCCATTTCGTTGGCCTTGACGTCCACGACCCCGGCGACCGCTACAAACCTATTCCAGCCGGCGCTGTGATCACTATCGAACCTGGCCTTTACGTCCAGTCGGGCAATTACGGCATCCGTATCGAGGACCTGTTCCTGGTCACCGCGACCGGCAACGAACGGTTGAGCGCTGCCACGCCGCGCAGCGTGGCGGAGATCGAAGCGACGATGGCGGGGCGCTAGCCTTTCAAGGCCCCGGCGCGGACTCTCTGGTCACCGGCATCCCGGCGATATAGGCCTTCACCAGCGCGACGCCTTCGTCATGCGCCACTGTCCGCCCGAATTGCGGCATCATCACGCCGGGTTCGTTCGATTGCATGCGGTGGAGCAGGATCGAGGCCTCCGGGTTGCCGGGGGCAATGGCGAACATCAGCCCGCCCGAGCCGCGGCCGGCGGCGACGGGACGTTTGTTGATGCCCTGATGCGCAGGATCAGGTTCATCGGCCTGCAGATAGAGCCCGGAATTGGAGGCAAAACCGGCGCGCGAGTGGCAATGGCCACAGTTGACATCGAGATAGGCGCGCGCCCGATCGGCGACCGGCAGCGCAGCATCGTCCCAGCGCGCCAGCTTGGGTGGATTGGCGGGCAGCCCCGCCAACCGCTCTGACGCCGCCCAGGTGGTGAGTTGGCTTTCGCCATGCCCATCCAGCCCGCCGTTCAGATTGCCCGCCGTCGGCCCGATCGGCACGACCGCGCCATCGGCCTGGTGGCATTGCTTGCATTGGTTGACGTTGGGCACGGCATAATCGAGCGCCACCGGCGTGCCCTTGGCATCAATGAAGCTGACCGGCACGCGAACCCCGGCGCGCTTCAGCACCGCGTCGGTCTGGCCCTCGTTCCAGACATAGGACAGCGGCACCCAGCCATCGGTGCGGCGCACCAGCAGGCGGGTTTCGATGATGCGAACGTCTTTGTCGGGCGTTCGGAAATCCGCCGGATAAGCGAAATTCTTGATGATTGTCGTGCCGACCGGGAATTCGAGTGCGCCTTTGGCGGTGTAACGCGCCGGCGCCCCCGCCGGCATCCAGACATAACGGAACTTTTCCGCATAGTCGCTGAACAGCGGCGTGTTGAGCGTATAGCGGACGACGCCTGAAGCCGGGACGCGCCCCGCGGCATCGGCGAACAAGCCATAAGCGGAGAGCAGCGGCGCAGGATCATCGGCGAGCAGTCGCGCGCCATCAACCTCGCGCACCGGCGAAGCGCCGATCAGCAGCAGCGCCGCAAGAGCCGCGAGCCGCCGCATCAGGATTTGGCGCGGGCTTCCTGCGCCGCCGGCAAAACGACGACTGCCGGTTGCGCCAGCGTAGACTTGGCTTGCGGCGGCGTAATGGTTGGCTGCGCCGCACTTGCCGGGGTGCCCTGCGTTTTGAGATTGAGGTTGAGCAGCGGCGCATCGCTGACGAAAATGCCGCCATCCGCGGTCGTCGCCACTCCGCCCGGCACGGTGAAGGCGGTCACGCCGTCCCACATCGCCGCTGGCAGGGTGCCACCCACGGCTGCGGCGATCTGTGGCCCCCCTTCGAACGCCGGAGTAGCACCATTTCCGGCATAGCGGTTGCCGTGCACGGCGATGGCGCGCGGCAGCGGGTTGTACGCCTTGTCGGTGAAGCCGCTGCGATAGGCGACGATCATCACCGCGTTGCCGCCGTTGTTCTTGATGTCGTTATCGAAAACATGAACGTTGCGATTGGCCATCACCATCACGCCGGTCCCCGATGGCACGCCGGCGACGATGTTGCCGGGGGCGGCGAAATTGGGGTGATTGTTGGCGACCACCTGGTTCTTGAACAACCGGATGCTGTGCCCGCCCTGTTGCGGCAGATCGGGCAGATCGAACACCAGAATGCCGCCGGTGTTGCCGGTGGCGACATTGTTGTGCACATCGGCGTTGTAGCTGTTTTCGATCTCGATGCCCGCGACATTGCCTTCGGCCTTGCTGTTCCGCACCACGATCTGCTGCGATTGCCCGACATAGATGCCGGCGTCCGACGCGCCCTTCACATAGACCTTGTCGATCAGGACGTGTTTCGAACTGACAGGATAGACACCATAGGCGCCGTTGGTCGATTTCGGCCCGCCGGTCCATTCGACGCGCAGATTGACGAAGCTGATGCCGTCGCTGCCCTTGGACTTGATGCCGTTGCCCTTGGCGTTTTCGACGGCAAAGTCGCGCAGCAGGACGTCGCTAGAGGTGATAAGCAGGCCTTCGCCCTCACCCTTTTGCTCGGTGAAATCGAGGATCGTCTTGTCCGGCCCGGCGCCCGCCACCGTCACGCCCTTCACATCGAGCGAGACGCCGCCGGTGAGCGGGTAACGACCGGCGGCAAACTGCACCGTATCGCCCGGTGCCGCCTCGATTAGCGCGGTCTGCAACGCCTCCTGGGCATTTGCCCCCGGCGCGACGCTTATGGTGCGCGCCGTCAGCGGCGCGGCAAGTGGCAGCGTGGTGAGCAGCAGCAGAGCGGTAAGCTTCATCGATCGTCCCCTTATGTTTTCACCATCTTCGGCAATTGCGCGCATCGGCTCAAGCGCCAACTATTGCCCGGCGTCGATGGCGGCCTGCACCTGTTTGTAGAACGCCTCGCGGGCGTCGCCCTCCGGCCCTTCGGTGGCGCGAGTCCAGTTGGCATTCGACGCGATCACCAGCCGCCGCTTGGGATCGATGAAAATTCCCTGGCCGAAAATGCCTTGGGCGGCGACCGAGCCATCATCATAGGTCCACCATTGGAAGCCATAGCCATGGCCGGGCTCGCCGATGTCCTTCTGCTTGGTCGTCGCCTGCGCAAACCAGTCCGCCGGCACGATCTTGCTGCCGTCCGCCGGGCCGCCATTGAGCACGAACAGCCCGAAACGCGCGAAATCACGCGTCGCCGCCTGCAGGCAGCAGCCGGCGATTTCGTGCCCCGTCGCACCGAGCAACCAGGTCGCCGGCGCCTCCATGCCGCCCGGCCGCCAGATCTTTTCCTCGAGATACACCGACAGCGGCTTCTTCACCGCCGAGGATACCAGCACGCCGATCAGGTTGGTCTCGCCGGTGTTGTAGTGCCAGACTTCGCCGGGCGGATGCGCACGCGGCAGCCGGCGCATATAGCTGACCGTCGCATCGACGCCCGGATCGGGCTTGGCCTTGTTGAACAGCGCCACATCGGCCTTGGGATCTTCATAATCCTCGTTCCAGCGCACGCCCGAGCTCATCGTCAGCAGCTGGCGAACCGAAACATCGTCATAGGCCGAGCCGCGAAGATCGGGGATGTAAGTGCTGACCTTGTCCTCAAGGCTCTTGATGTAACCATCCTGAATGGCGGCACCAACGAGCGTCGACGTGAAGGATTTCGCCACCGAAAAGCTCGTCCATCGGCCCTTGGCATCGAAATCCAGGCCATAGCGTTCCAGCCGCACCTTGCCATCCTGGATAATGACAATGCCGGCAATGCGCTGGCCGGCGAGATAATCGTCCAGGCCGGGCAACACCAACGGCTTGCCCGCCGGCAGAGGCAAAGGCTGGCCCGATGGCGCGATATTGTTCGCTTTCGCCAGCACCGGCAGCCGATCCATCGCCCGAAACGCCGCGTCACGCTGCGGGATCGTCCAGCTCAACACATCGGCATCAGTCGGCATGTTGCCGAGAACGCCGCGTGTTTCACGATCAAGGCTGGCGTACCAAAGCCCGCCACCCAGCACCAGCAACGCCACCAGCGCCAATAGCCATTTCCGCATCGTCACTCCCCCATTTTGGCGCGTTGGTGACATGCCGAAGCGATAGAGACAAGCTGACAGTGTAGAGGCTGGGGCCGTCGGCCCCAGACCCCGATTCCTATCCACTTCAAATGGGGTTTGGGGCCAATGGCCCCAACCGCCGGAGGCAAAGGCCTCAGCTCGAAAGATAGATATACCAGACGATGCACAGCAGCGCCCGGCCGGCGAAGGCCGAGCCGCTGAGCATCGCCAGTGCCATGGCGATGACCGCGGCGGCGCTGCCAACGGCAAAGGCGGTGAGGACGACCGAGGGTGCGGCATGGAGCAGCCCGGGCAGTGCAAAGCCCAGCGCCAGAACCGAGCCGGCGATAACGAATGCAACGCGGCGCAGCATCGGCGATTGCGGCGCCGTTGCGGTCAGGCGCAGCAGGCCGCGTGCCTCGCTGCGTCCGGCCTGGGCGCTGAAGGTAAAGACAATCAGCAACAGCGCTGCCGGGCTGGCGACATGGCGGAAATCCGGGTGGAGGACCGCCAGCGCCAGCGCGCCCAGCGCCAGCAGCCGGTTGAGCCGCCCCGCAAGGATCAGCCGCGCTTCGGTAACGACCAGCCCAAGCAGCGGCACGGCGATGCGCTTTGGCACCACCGGCACCGCCGCCACGGCCGGCGGCGGCCCGGCGCTCGTCCAGCGCGCCAGCCGCCCCGGCGCCAATTGGCGCTGGGTGGCGCGATGCGGTCGATAAACGAGGCCCGCCACCACCACGATCGCGACGGCAATCGCTGCCCAGGCGAGCCGCGCGGCGATATAGCCCGGCGAGAACAGCCCGGCCATGACATCGAGCTGGACGGTGCCGGCCAGCACCTCGACGCCGCCGATGGCGAAATCGGTGCCACCGCCCGGGGCGCCATATTGCAGCGGCCGCACAAAACCCGGAAAATCATACATGTTGGCGGCAAAGCTCGCCGCGCGGTCCGCAGCGCCGATCGGCGCGATCAGCGATACCATCCAGGTCACGAAATAGAGGAAATCGCCAAAGCCGCCGCGCGTCGCCGGCATGGCATCGAACAGGATGCGCAGCGCCGCGATACCGAGCAGCGCCGGCGCCGCCACCAGCCACAGGCCGAGCGCGATTTCGCCGGCGTGGAAACCGCCTTCGAGCGGGATCAATGCCCCCAGAATCCAACCCGCAACAGTGAGCGCCGCCAAGACGCCGAGCAACACCGCCGCATCGGCACCGAAGCGCCCCAGCGCGATGGCGACGCGCGAAGCCGCGGTCACCTCCTCCACCTGCCACGGCTGGCGGCGGGTGGTATTCGATCGCAGGTAAATCCAGGCGATGGGCAGCAACAACGTCGAGACGACAATGCCGAGCGAAACGCCGAGGAACGCCGAGGTCATCACCGGCAGATGCTGGCCAATGGCGATGACGACGCCGGTGCCGTCGCCATGCGGGATCATGTAGCGCGCACCGATGGGGGCGACGAGCAGCAGCAGCCACAGCCCCCAGCTGCGGCCATAGCGGCGCAGCGACGTGTCGAACGCCGATTGGCTGATGGCGCGGCTCACCGCGGGGTCAGCCGGCCGCCTTCAACGCGCAGCACGGCGGTGGCGAGCGGCGCCAGTTCATCGGCAAGATGCGTCGTCATCACCACGACGGCGTGCCTCGCCCGCTCGACGATCAACGCGCCGAGCTTGCGTGCCGTCTCGCCGTCAAGCTCGGCGGTCGGTTCATCGAGCGCCAGCAATTGCGGCGCGCCGAGCAGCGCCTGGGCAAAGATCAGCCGCCGCCGCATGCCACCCGAAAAGCTGGCGATGCGATTGTTGATATCGGCATGAAGGCCGATGGCATCGGTGATCTGGCCGAACTGCGTGTCGGCAGCGCCGGCCTCCAGCCCCTTCAAGGCGGCGATATGCAGGGCAAACTCCCGCGCCGTCAGATCCTCCGGCAGGTCGACCGCCTGCGGCGCATAGCCGAGGGTGGCGCGCAGGGCGCTGCGGTTGCCGCCGTCCCAGGTCAGCCGGCCACTATTGGGATTCTCGGCGGTGGCAATCAGGCGCAGCAACGTCGACTTGCCGGCGCCGCTGGGGCCGACCAGCAGGGTGAGGCCGGGGGTAAAGACGTGCGACACGCCATCGAGCACGGTCTTGCGACCATAGCGTTTCGTTACCGTGTCGAGAGTCAGTTGCGCCATGAAGAGCGTATTATAACAATAATACG
>JAAFIT010000101.1 GCA_013298745.1 Sphingomonadales bacterium | reverse complement strand
CGCGACGCCTTCCACCATCACCATGGTCTTTTGCAGCAGCAGCAGGTGCGGCTGCACCGCCATGTCGAAGCTGCGGGTGATGGCGAACAGCCCGTCGAGCAGCTGGGTGATGTTGACGTCCTTGGCGCGCTTGCCGCGGATCGGCTCGCCGACCGCGCGCAGCGCCGTGGCGAACGCCGCGACATTGTGGTGCGGCGGCACATAGCCGGCTTCGAAATGGATTTCGGCGACGCGTTTGTAGTTGCCGGTCACCAGGCCGTGCAGGATCTCGGCGAGATACATCCGTGCCCGGCGGTTGATGCGGCCCATGATACCGAAATCGATGACGCCCAGCCGCGCATCATGGCCATCGCGCGGCGGAATGACGAACAGATTGCCCTGGTGCATGTCGGCATGGAAAAACCCCTGCGCGATCGCCTGCGCCAGAAAGCCGTGGACGAGCACCTTGGCGAGCTTGTGGCGATCGAAATCCAGCGCCGCAAGCGCTGCCGTGTCGCCCATCTTGACGCCATCGATCCAGTCGATGACCAGCACCCGCCGCGATGACCGGGCCCAATCGATGCCGGGGACGACGAAATCGGGCTCGGCCTGGACGGCTTCGGCCAGTTCGGAGGCGTTGGAGGCCTCGCGGCGCAGATCGAGCTCGGCTTCGGTCCAGCCCTTGAAGGTGGCGATGACGGCGCGCGGCCTAAGGCGCGCGAATTCGCCACCAAGCAGCTCGATGTGCCCGGCCGCCCATTCATAGGTGTCGATGGCGTCGGCAAGCTGGTCTTCGATGCCGGGGCGCAACATCTTGATGGCGACCTGACGACCATCGCTGGTCACGCCACGATGCACCTGCGCCATCGAGGCAGCGCCGACCGGCACCGGGTCGATCGAGGCAAAGCGATCCTGCCAGGTGCCATTGGCATAGCTGGCGTTGAGCGCAGCTTCCATTTCGGAAAACGGCAAAGGCGGCAGTGAATCCTGCAACCGCACCAGATCGAGCGCCGCCTCGACGCCGATCAGATCGGGCCTTGTCGCGAGCGCCTGTCCCAGTTTCACTGCCGCCGGGCCAACCGCGGCAAGGCCGGCGGCGAAATCAGGCGTCGAAGGTGCGCCGGTCCCGATCCGGACGACGCGCGCGACAGCCCGGATCGCAAACGGTGCCTTGGGGCTTTCAAAGGGGCGCAGGGCGCCGTGCCGGGCGAGGCGACGGCCCCAGACCAGCATCCGCCACAAATGCGTGACCGTTGTTGTCATGCCCGCGTCAGATCTTCCAGCCGCTGTGGATGGCGACGGCCCCACCAAGGATCGGGCGGTACTTCACGTTCTTGAACCCTGCGGTTTCGATCATCGCGGCAAACTCGGGCATCTTCGGGAAGCGGCGGATCGATTCGATGAGATAGCGATAGCTGTCACCATCCTTGGCGACGAACTCGCCGATGCGCGGCACCAGCTTTTCCGAATAGACGTCATAAATCTCGCCAAAGCCCGGCCATTCGGTCGTCGAGAATTCGAGGCAGAAGAACCGCCCCCCGAACTTCAGCACGCGGTGCGCTTCCTTCAGCGCCGCCGGAATGTCCGTCACGTTTCGGATGCCGAAGGCGATGGTGTAGCCATCGAAGCTGCGATCAGGGAACGACAGCTTTTCGGCATTCTCCTCGCGCCACACCATCGAGGTGATGCCTTTTTGGGCGGCGCGCTCGATGCCGACTTCGAGCATGTTGGGGTTGATGTCGGCAACAGTCACCTCGGCGCCCGAGGCTTCGATGCGAAAGGCGATGTCGCCGGTGCCACCGGCCATGTCGAGGATGTGCTCGCCGGCGCGGGGGCGCAGGGCGCGGACGAAATCATCCTTCCACACCCGATGCATGCCGGCCGACATCAGATCGTTCATGATGTCATAGCGCTTGGCGACCGACGCAAAGACCTCGCCCACCCGGCGGGTCTTTTCCTCGGGCGCAACATCTTCATAGCCGAAGCTGACGGTGGTGGGGGTGTCTGACACAGCGGTAGGCTCCTGTTGGCGCTGCTTTAGGCGAGGCTTGGCGTCATCGCAAACGCGCCCTATGTCGCGTCACATCAAAGTGCCGAAATGGCGGCGCTGGAGACGCCATGCCCGAGCTTCCCGAAGTCGAAACCGTCATGCGCGGGCTGGCGCCTGTCTGGCTGGGGCAGGCCTTCAGCCGCATCACGCTCAACCGAGCTGATCTGCGGCGGCCGTTCCCCGATGGCCTTGGGCAGCGCCTGACCGGCGCCACTGTTATCGGCTGCCGCCGACGCGCCAAATACGGCCTCGTCGATACGGATCGCGGCGACACGCTGATCATCCATCTCGGCATGTCGGGCCGGATGCGAGTCGATCCCGAAGCGATCGGCAAGCATGACCATGTGGTGTTCGAAACCGGCAACGGCCGCACTGTCGCCTTCAACGATGCCCGGCGTTTCGGCTCGCTCGATCTGGTCGAAACCGCGCATGCCGATGCGCACCCCTTGCTCGCCAGCATCGGCCCGGAGCCGCTGGGTCCGGAATTCGGCGTGGCGTTGTTGCAGCGCGCCTTTGCCGATCGGCTCGCACCCGCCAAGGCGCTGCTCCTCGATCAGCGCGTCGTCGCAGGGCTGGGCAATATCTATGTCTGCGAGGCGCTGTTTCGTGCCGGCATTCACCCGGCACGGGCTGGGGGAACGGTAGCGACCGCGCGTTTGAAGGCGCTTGCCGAGGCGGTGCCGGTGGTTCTCGAGGAAGCCATCGCCGCCGGTGGATCGAGCCTGCGCGATCACGCCGCCCCCGATGGCACGCTCGGCTATTTCCAGAAGACATTCTCGGTCTATGGACAGGAGGGTGAAGCTTGCCCGGTCTGTGGCACAACGGTGGAACGCATTGTTCAGTCGGGGCGATCGAGCTTTCTGTGTCGCAAATGCCAGCGGTAGTTGACCGAATCGTGAGGCACGGCTATGCGGCTCGGCTTCCGGTGCGGGGTAACTCGCGCCCCGCTCTGGTCATGGCCCGGGCAATCGATACGCAACCGACCAGTTTCACTGATAAGTTTCAAGGACGACAATGGCCAACACGCCCCAGGCTGAAAAGCGCATTCGCCGCAACGCTCGCCGCGCCGAGGTGAACAAGGCGCGCGTTAGCCGCATCCGTACCTTCGTCAAGAAGGCCGAATCGACCATCGGTGCCGGTGATCAGGCTGCAGCCGCTGCAGCGCTCGCCGCGGCTCAGCCGGAAATGATGCGTGGTGTGTCGAAGGGCGTGCTGCACAAGAACACCGTTGCGCGCAAGATTTCGCGTCTCGCCAAGCGCGTCAAGGCGCTGGCTCCGGCCTGACGCTCGGCCGGCATTAGCTGGCCGTAACTACTGAAAAATCGTTAAGGGGCGCTACGCAAGTGGCGCCCCTTGCTGTGTCCTGTTGGGATTGGGACCAAGCATAGCAGCGCGAATCGACACGCGCTGTTGGTTGCTGCGAGTCGCGGTGCCGGACCGGCAATGTTTCGCCGCCGTGACGCCTTGATCGACCGCTGATCGATCAGGAATTGCTGTGTCCGCAGCGCGGGAGTCGCCGCCGACCGCGCGAATCGCGCACCGAATCGCGGAATAAATATCATGGATTTAGAGCGGGTTACTTCGTTTCGGCGGGAGCACTGTCATCGCTTCGTCATATGATTGTCACGAAAAATCAGCGTCTTGGTCGTGTGGCCCGGCGAATTGGCCCAACTCCGTGTCAACGGAATTATTTGCCGTTAATGACAAATGTGTCGCTTGCCTGTGGCAGGCTTGCTTGCTTAATTCAGCGTCTGTCTCGCGCTGCCGACGCGGTTTCCGCGTCACCCGGCACGGTCATGCGCATTGTTCATTTTGACATGGGGTTTCCCCGTGCCGGGTGAGCTTTGCCTTGGCGAAACGGGGTCAAAACGGCGGCGCTTCGGGCAGGGGGCGACGGGTCAAGACGGTTCAAAGCCGGATTTCGGGGAGGGTGACAAGCGTGTCGGTTTTGGCGGTTCCCGCAACACCACAAATGACCACCAATCCGTCCGTGCCGCTTGATGCCCCAGTCAACTCTGCTGCTGGCACCTCGGGCGCTGGCGTCCGCACCGTCGGATGGGCCGCGCCGGCCCGCAGCAGCGATGCCGACGCCGTGGCTTGGGCGCGCGTCCGCGCGGCACTGCGCGCCGAATCGGGTGATCATCATTTCGATGCCTGGCTGGCGCCGCTGGTCCTTGTTGGCGCCGATTCTGATCGCGTGCGACTCGCGGCGCCAAGCGCCTTTGTCGCCGATTGGGTCGGCAGCCATTATGCCGAGGCCTTGCGTCAGCATTGGGCAGCACAGCGCCCCGGCACGCGCCATGTCGTCATCAATGTGCAATCAGGCGCGGTGCACCCGTCTGTTGCTGGCGACGCTGCGCCGGCTGTGGCGGCACCGGTCGCTCCGCTGCCGGTCGAAAGCCGCTACAGCTTTGACAATTTCATCGTCGGCAAGTCGAACGAGCTCGCCTACAACGCCGCCCTCGCCGTTGCCGAGCCGGGCCCGGTCGGCTTCAACCCGCTGTTCCTCCACGGCACCACGGGCCTTGGCAAAACCCATCTGATGCACGCCATCGGCAACGCGTTCCTGGCGCGCCAACCCGGTGCCAAGGTGACGTACATGTCGGCCGAGCGTTTCATGGTCGAGTTTCTTGCCGCCTTGCGTGCCAAGGACACCATCGCCTTCAAGCAGAAGCTGCGCGCCGTCGATCTGTTGATGATCGACGATGTCCAGTTCATCGCAGGCAAGGAATCGACACAGGAAGAGTTCTTCCACACGATGAACGAGATCATCAGCGCCGGAAAGCGCCTCGTCATCACCGCCGATCGCAGCCCGCAGAACCTCGAAGGCATTCAGGAACGCATCCTGTCGCGCATGGCCTGGGGCCTTGTCGCCGACATCAACCCGGCCGATTACGAGCTGCGCCTCAACATCCTCCACGCCAAGCTGGCGGGGATGCCGCAGAACATCGCGGTTCCGGCCGAAGTGATCGAGTTTCTGGCGCGCAAGATCACCGCCAATGTCCGCGAGCTCGAAGGCGCGCTCAACCGAGTCATCGCCTATGCGGCTTTGGTCAACGCCCCCGTCACGCTCGAATTCACCCGCGAAACGCTCGCCGACCTGCTGCGCGCGCATGAAAAGAAGCTGACGATCGACGAGATCCAGCGCAAGGTCGCCGAGCATTACCATCTGAAGCTGTCGGACCTCATGTCCGCCCGCCGCGCCCGCGAAGTCGCCCGGCCGCGCCAGGTGGCGATGTACCTCGCCAAGAAGCTCACCCCGCGCTCGCTCCCCGAAATCGGCCGGCGGTTCGGCGGGCGCGACCACACCACCGTCATGCACGCCGTCAAGCGCATCGAGGAACTGCGCGCGTCGGATCGCGAGATCGATGCCGATGTGGTGCGGCTGACACGGTTGCTCGACGCGTAAGGGCCTCCGGCGGTCGGTGTAAGGCCTCCGGCGGCTGGGGCCTCAGGCCCCAGACCCCGACTAACGACCGTTCGCTATCTGGGGTCTGGGGCCAATGGCCCCAGCCGCCGGAGGCCCCTTTTCTTTTCGCCTGCCCCATCTAAGGTCGCGGCCATGGAAGCCGCACCAAAGATCGTCGCCGTCGAAGCTGAAGCGCTGCACGGCCGTACCCTCAAATATTATGATTTTGCCATGGCGGCCTTCGCCGTCATCCTCATCTGTTCGAACCTGATCGGGGCGGGCAAGCCGGCGCAGGTGACGGTGCCGGTGTTCGGCACGGTGACGTTCGGCGCCGGCATATTGTTCTTCCCGCTGGGCTATGTGCTCGGCGATGTGCTGACCGAGGTTTATGGCTTTGCCCGCGCACGTCGTGTTGTCTGGGTGGGCTTTGCCGCGTCGGTGTTTGCCGCCGGCATGTCCTGGGTCGTGGTCAGCCTGCCGCCATCGCCCGATTGGCGCGGTCAGGCGGCGCTGGCCGAGGTGTTCGGCCAGGTGCCGCGGATCTTTCTCGCGTCGATCCTGGCGTTCTGGGCCGGCGAAATGGCCAATGCCTTTGTGCTGGCGCGGATGAAGGTGCTGACGGACGGCAAGCATCTGTGGACGCGCACCATCGGCTCGACAGTCGTCGGGCAGGGCGTCGATAGTCTGATCTTCTACCCGCTCGCGTTTCTGGGCGTTTGGGAGACGAGCCTCGTCTTCACAGTGCTCGTCACCAACTATTTGCTGAAAGTGTTGTGGGAGGTTGTCCTGACGCCGGTCACCTACCGGGTCATCGCATGGTTCAAGCACGCCGAAGGTCTGGATGTGTTCGATACCAAGACCGACTTCACGCCGTTCAAGGCCAGTGTCTGATGTCGGCGCTGCAGGACGCCAAGCTGGTGGTGATGGGCGTTACCGACCTCGATAAGGATGCGCTGCACATTCATATCGGTCTCGCGGTGTTTTTCCTTTCGGGATTGATCTTGCGTTGGCCGATCCGCGGCGGCCGACCCTGGCTGGCCGCGCTGGCGGTCGCGGCCCTTGGCGAAGCATGGGACATTCTGGATATGGCGCGAGGCGGGGCACCACAGATCCTTGCCGCCAACTGGCACGATATGTGGAATACGATGCTCTGGCCGACGCTCATCACGGCGATGGCGGCCTGGACGCAGGTGCTGTCGCGTCGTTAGCCGAGTGCGGCTTGCAGCGCTTCGAACATCCGCCGGCCATCGGTGCCGCCGAGTTCTGCTTCGATCAGTCGTTCGGGGTGCGGCATCAGGCCCAGCACATTGCCCTGCGCATTGACGATACCGGCAATGTCGCGTGCCGAGCCATTGACGGCCTCGGCATAGCGGAAGACCACCCGGCCTTCGCCTTCCAGCCGGTCGAGCGTGTCGGCATCGGCGACATAATTGCCGTCGTGATGCGCGACCGGGATCGTCACCGTCTCGCCGGCGTCATAGCGGCTGGTGAACATCGTCTGGCTGTTTTCCACCGTCAGCCGCACATCGCGGCAGACGAAATCGAGGCCGGCGTTGCGCATCAAGGCGCCCGGCAATAGCCCGGCTTCGGTGAGCACCTGAAAGCCGTTGCAGACGCCCAGAACCGCGCGGCCCTGGCCGGCGGCGGCGATCACCGCCTGCATGACCGGTGAGCGGGCGCTCATGGCGCCGGAGCGGAGATAATCGCCATAGGAAAAGCCGCCGGGCAGCGCGATCAGGTCAAGGCCATCGGGCAGGGTGGCATCGCGATGCCACACCATCACCGGCGCAGTGCCGGTGATGGTTTCGATCGCCACCGCCAGGTCCCGGTCGCAGTTGCTTCCCGGAAAGACGACGACCGCCGATTTCACAGGATTTCGATCCGATAGTTTTCGATGACGGTGTTCGCGAGCAGCTTTTTCGCCATGTCGTCGATAGCGCTTTCAGGCGTGCCATCGGCAAGATCGAGTTCGATCACCTTGCCCTGTCGCACGCCGGCGACACCGGCAAAGCCCAGGCCGCCAAGGGCGTTCTGGATGGCGCGACCCTGCGGATCGAGCACGCCGGGTTTGAGGGTGATGGTGACACGGGCTTTCATGCCGCTGCCTTTACGGGCAGCACGGGCGAAGGGCAAGCAGGAGCCTGTTGGCGGCACCAGCCCACTCCCCCGCCCGGCCACCCAGCGCCAGTGTACTCTGTGGGTGGCCGGGCGGGGGAGCGGGCTGGTGCCGGGTCAGTCAAAATCCAGAAAGCCAATCAGCCTTGCAGCGGTGGCGAAAGCGCCTATATTGAAGGTGTCGGGCTTCGG
>JAAFIT010000100.1 GCA_013298745.1 Sphingomonadales bacterium | reverse complement strand
CTCGAGGCCTCGCGCAACTACAACCCCTCGCCCAACCTCGGCCGCATCACCGTGCCGCTGACCTGGGTGAACAGCGCCGATGATTTCATCAATCCGCCCAACCTCGGCCTTGCCGAACGCGATGTGACCAAGCTGCCCAAGGGCAAGTTCGTCCTCATCCCCGAAACCGCCGAAACCCGCGGGCACAGCACCCACACCTGGGCGATATTCTGGAAACAGGAGCTGATCGACCTGCTCAAGCGGTCAGAATAGGCCTGCCCTACACGAACCAGGTAGGATATATTGCACTGATAAGCATGTTTATACCTCTGGCGAGGCAGGTGATTGCTAGCAGTGCGTTAACCGTTATGGCTATCCAGAACAGCGGCGCTTCTCTCTTGCGCGAGAATATTTGAGAACCACCCACAACTTTCCCCTTGCGAAAGCCTATCACGGCAAACGTAGCGAAAACTGCCCCGACAACGATTAAGGTAAGCGCCATCATTAGATCAGATTAGCAGCATTGAACCGCTCGCAAACAGATTGTTTTTATATGGTGGGTACGCGAAATATAATAACCCCAATGTTACCGGGATTGGCTCTTTGACATCGCCGGACAGCGTTGCGGCAGCGCCAGAAACCGCAGAAACCGGAAAATAAGGAAAATATTAAAACTTTGGCAGCAATTGGTGGCAGGATAGCCTCCGGCGGCTGGGGCCTGAGGCCCCAGACCCCAATCAATCAGATGTTCGAAATGGGCACAGCATGTTGCCAGCGGCCAAGCAAAATGGGGTTTGGGGCCCGCGGCCCCAACCGCCGGAGGCTCTACCGAAACCGACCCTAATGAAAATCGCGTGACCGCGGCAAAATCCGCACATCGCGTGGGTGGCGGGCCCGATTGCCGGGATGGCTTGATGGCGCATCGGGGTGGAGGAATTCATTACCACGCGCCAGCGGTGGTTGGGTCTGGCTGGTATCGCTCAACCGATCGAGCACGGAGCTGCGATCGATGATTCGGCTGGCCATCAGGTGGACGACATTTTCGGGAGAGCGCTGCACTTCGCCTTCGACGAGCATCAGTCGCGCCGCCATGATCGGGCGGCGGAAGATTTCGAACAGCCGCGCCCAGATGACGACATTGGTGACGCCGCTTTCGTCCTCCAGCGTCACGAAGATGGCGTTGCCATTGCCGGGCCGCTGACGGACGAGGACCACGCCGGCGGTGCGGACGCGACGGCCGTTGCGGGCCGCGCTGGTTTCGGCGCAGGTCAGCACGTTCTCGTCGGCGAAGACCGGCCGCAGCAACGCCATCGGATGCGCCTTCAGCGACAGCCGCAGCGTCTGGTAATCGGCGGCCACCTGCTCGCCGGGTGTCAGCAATGGCAGGTCGGCGACCGGTTCCTCGCCAAGCTCGCGCGCTGCGGCAGCGGCGAACAGCGGCAGGCTGGCGGACGGTGTGCGCAGCGCCTCCCACGCTGCCGCGCGGCGATCGAGGCCAAGTGACCCGCAGGCATCGGCATCGGCAAGCAGCCGCAAGGCGCGCTCGGGCAGCACGGCACGGCGCGCTAGGTCTTCGAGGCTGTCGAACGGTCGCGCCGTCACCATGCGATCGGCCCAGACCTCGCGAAAGCCGGTGATCTGGCGAAGGCCGAGCCGCAGCGAGTCACCTTCCAGCGCGTTGTCCCAATCACTGAAATTGATATCGACCGGTCGCACTTCGACGCCATGTTCGGCGGCATCGCGGACGATTTGTGCCGGCGCGTAAAATCCCATCGGCTGCGAATTGAGCAGCGCGGCGGCGAACACCGCCGGGTAGCGGCATTTCAGATAGGCCGATACCCAGACCAGCCGGGCAAAGGCCAACGCATGACTTTCGGGAAAGCCATAGCTGCCAAAACCTTCGATCTGGCGGAAACACCGCGTGGCGAAATCGCGTTCATAGCCGCGCGCCACCATGCCTTCGACCATCTTGGTGGTGAATTCGTTCATGGTGCCGAGGTTGCGGAACGTCGCCATCGCCCGGCGCAACTGGTTGGCCTCCGACGGCGTGAAGGCCGCCGCGGTGATCGCCAGCCGCATCGCCTGTTCCTGGAACAGCGGCACCCCCAATGTCTTGCCGAGCACGCCCTTCAATTCATCAGGGTCGTGCGGCGGCGCCGGCGAGGGGTATTCGACCTTCTCCCGCCCCTGCCGCCGTCGCAGATAGGGATGCACCATATCGCCTTGAATCGGCCCCGGCCGAACGATCGCCACCTGGATGGCGAGATCATAGAATTCGCGCGGCCGCAGCCGTGGCAGCATGTTGATCTGTGCCCGGCTTTCGACCTGGAACACCCCGATACTGTCCCCCCGGCACAGCATGTCGTATACATCCGGCGCTTCATCGGGGACGCTTTGCAGGCAATATTGCTTGCCGAGATGGGTGGCGATCAGCGCGAAGGCCTTGCGGATGCACGTGAGCATCCCGAGCGCCAGCACATCGACCTTCATCAGCCCGAGCGCGTCGATATCGTCCTTGTCCCATTCGATGAAGGTGCGATCGGGCATCGCGGCATTGTGGATCGGCACGGTTTCATCGAGGCGATCCTGGGTCAGCACAAAGCCGCCGACATGCTGTGACAGGTGCCGGGGAAAGCCCATGATCTGCGTCACCAGATCGCCCAGCCGGGCGATTTCGGGGGCCGCCGGATCGAAACCGCTTTCGGCAAAACGCTGTTTCTCCATATGGCTGGCGAAACTGCCCCAGACGGTGCTGGTCAGCCGTGTCGTCACATCCTCCGACAAGCCGAGCACCTTGCCGACCTCACGCACCGCGCTGCGTGGTCGGTAATGGATCACCGTCGCGGCGATGCCGGCGCGCTCCCGCCCATAGCGTTCATAGATATACTGCATCACCTCCTCGCGCCGCTCATGCTCGAAATCGACATCGATATCGGGCGGCTCGCGGCGTTCCTCGGAGATGAAACGCGAGAACAGCAGACTGTTCTTCACGGGATCGACGGCGGTGATGCCGAGCACATAGCAGACCGCCGAATTGGCCGCCGAGCCGCGCCCCTGGCACAGGATTCCGCGCCCCTGCGCAAAGGCGACGATATCGTGGACGGTGAGGAAATAGGGAGCGTAACGCGCCTTGGCGATGATCGCGAACTCCTCCGCTAGTAGCGCCTCGACCTTGGCGGGAACGCCTTCAGGCCAGCGCTCGGCCGCCTTTTGCCGGGTCAGAGTTTCGAGCCATTCCTGGGGTGTGAAACCCGGCGGCACCGGCTCATGTGGGTATTCATAGGCAAGTTGGTCGAGCGAGAAATCCACTCGCGCCAGCAGCCGCGCCGGCTCGGCGAGCGCCGCCGGGCAATCGGCAAACAGCCGCGCCATTTCGGCGGCCGATTTCAAATGCCGCTCGGCATTGGCGGCAAGGCGCGTGCCGGCTTCGACAAGCGTCGTCTTTTCGGCGATGCAGGTCAGCACATCATGCAGCCGCCGCTGCTCGGGCGTCGCATAAAGCGGCGCATTAACGGCGAGCAAAGGCACCTGCGCCAGTTCGGCGTGCAGCACCAGCGATGCCAACCGCCGCCGGTCCGCACCGCCGCGCGGCATGGCGGCAGCGAGCCAGCAACGCCCCGGCGCCAGCGCTGCCATGTCGGGAAGCTTGCCCGGCGCCATAGCGATGAGCAGCTGGTCCTCGGCATGCTCCGCCAGGTCGGCGAAATACAGCAAGCAATCGCCCTTTTCGGCGCGGCGGTTGCCCAGCGTCAGCAGCCGGGTCAGCCGCCCCCAGCCGGCCCGGCTGGCGGGATAGGCGAGGACGTCGGGGGTGCCATCGGCAAAGCACAGCCGCGCGCCGACGATAAGGCGAAAGCCGGGATGGTCCTTGGCCGCGACATGCGCCCGCACCACGCCCACCACGCTATTGCGATCGGCGATGCCGATGCCGATGTGACCGAGCGCCTGTGCCGCGATGACCATCTCCGCCGGCGAGGACGCGCCACGCAGGAAGCTGAAATGCGTCGCCGCCGCCAGCTCCGCATAACCCATCACGCAAACAGTCCGTGCAGAAACCAGCCCGGCACACGGCGTTCAGCGCCGTAAAGCCCGTGGCGGAACATCCAGAAGCGCCGGCCCTCGCTGTCCTCCACGCGAAAATAATCGCGTGTCAGCCCGGCGCCATCGGCCCGCCGCCACCATTCGGCGGCGATGCGTTCCGGCCCTTCATGTGCCGTCACCTCGTGCAGCCGCCGCCGCCAGCGAAACCGCCGCGGCGGGCCATCGGGGACTTCGGCGATCACCTCGACCGGCTGCGGTGGATCGAACAATTGCAGCGGACGCCACGGCGGCTCGCCCGGCTGGGGTTGCGGCCAGGCCCCGCGCGGGCTGCCGAGATCGCCGAGCGGCAGATCGAACGCCGCCTGTTCGGGGATATGGGTATCGGCCACCACCAGCCGCCGCACCCGGCCGCGCCCGAGCCTTGCACCAAGCCGATCGACCAGCGCGCTGACTTCGGCATCGCCAAGATCGCCCCCCGCCAGATCGAGCTGCTGCGCCGCCATTGGCGCAACCAGCGGCACATCAAGGCGGATGAGATCATAGCCGAACCCCGGATCGAGCGGATCGGCAAGCGCGCCGATGCGTTCGCGCAGCAGCATGATCAGCCGCTTCGCCTCGCGCAGCGGTGCCGCCGTATCGACCGCCAGCCGCACCACATGGCCATCACTGCGGAACAACGCCACGTCGAAGCGCCGCCCACCTTCGGCACGCTCGGCGAGCTTCAGCCCGGCACGCACTGCCAGTGCCTCGATCGCTGCCAGCGCCGCATCGCTGTGCGCCAGCGGGGATGCAAAACGCGCCTCGACACTCACCGGCGCCGGGAGGGTGCGCGGCGCGATCGGCACCTCGATTTCGCCGAGCAACCGCACCAGCGAGGCGACCATGTCCTCGCCAAAGCGTGCCGCCAGCGCCGGGCGATGCTGCCGCGCCACCGCACCCAGTGTCTTCAACCCGGCGCGGCGCAGCGCCAGATGCACGGCCTCACCGCCAGCCAGCACTGTCACCGGCAATTCCTCGACATCGGCTAGGCCATGTGCGGCGAGCGCCAGCGCCGCATCAGGGGTGCCCGCCACCGCCAGCCCCGCCGTCAGCCCCAGCCGCAGCAAGCGGCGATCAAGATCCTCGACAAGCCCGGCCTCGCCGCCATAGGGGTGTGTGCAGCCGGTGATATCGAGCACCAGCCCATGCGGCGGCCGCGCGGCGACCATCGGTGTGTAGCGATCCGCACCCTCCGCCAGCCAATCGAGCAGCGCCAAATCGGCGGCCGGATCATGCGGCAGCGTTTGCAAATCGGGCACCCGCGCCCGGGCATCGGCAAGCATCATCCCTGGCGCCAGCCCCAAAGCCAGCGCCGTCACATCGAGCGCGGCGAGCCGGATGCTGCCACGATCGCGTTCGACCAATGCTAGAGGTAAGTCAGGCAGCGCGAGCGCGTTGCTCTGACGCCGCACCCGCTGGCTTGAAAGCAGCGGCAGATGCACCCCCAGCAGTCGCCGTGCCAAAGGTCGTGCGGTCACGGTTCCACTCCAATATCGTTGAAAAGCCCGTCACGCCGCCGCGATGGCGCAGCAAGGTCAGGGCAAAGGCCGGCAGCCCCGGTGCCTCGGCCGCCAACCGCGCCGATGCCGCCGCTGCCACCTGCCAGCGGCTGTGCGCGGCGCTGGGAACCTCGTCCCCTTGCCGCAAAAGCAGCACCGTCACACCGGACCGCGCCGCCGCCAGCGCCAGCCGCCGCGTCGCCGTGAGATCGACCGCAGCCGCCTTGCCGTGCGGTGCCAGAATCACCGCCGCCACCCCGCCGCACGCCACCGCATCGGCACCGGCGCGCAGCATCGCAAGCGTGTCGGGCGCCTCCACCAGCAACAACCGCGCCGGATCGACACCGAGCTCGACCAGGCCCAACCCGTAAAGCCGGCCGTTCTGGCGGGCCCGCGCCTCCCCCACCCAGACAATCGGGCCGGCGCGGCCGTTGCGCAGCGCCAGCAGCAGCGCCAGTGCTGCGGCTGCCGGGGCATCGCCTTCGGCCGCACCATAGAGTTCATGCAGCGCCGCCACCGCCAGCCCGCCGCCGAGCCGGGCATCGACATCCTTGACCCCAAAGCCCAGCCGCACCTCCGCCTTCGGCAGCGCCAGGCCCGCCGCCTCCGGCAACAGGGCCACCAGGGCCGCTAGGCGATCACGACTCATTTGTTCCTCTTATGTTCTATTTGCGGGCACAAGCGGAACAGAGTCAAGGGCGCGACTTATTTGGTCGGTGGCACCGCTTCCCAGCCGCCGCCAAGCGCCTTGAACACCGCAATCTGCGCGGTGGTCAGCGCCGCATCGCTGGCAGCAAGATTGGCGTCCGCCGTCGCCAGCGTCCGTTCGGCATCAAGTGCGGCGAGGAAATTTTCCGACCCCGCTGCATAACGCAGCCGGACGATGCGCGCCGCTTCGGCGCTCTGGTCGCGGGCAGCGCGCAGGGCGGCGTTGCGATCGATGCTGGCGCCGTAATCCGACAGGCTGGTTTCGGTTTCCTTCAAGGCCGCCAGCACCACGCCGTCAAAGCCAGCCAGCGCTGCGTCGGTACTCGCTTCGGCCTGCTTGATACGGGCACGGGCGACGGTGATGTTGGGAAAGCTCCACGAAATGAATGGCCCGATGCTAAAGCCGAAGCCATTGCTTTGCAGCACCGATGCCGGGGTGGTGCCCTGGCCGCTAACCGAGCCGGCGAGCACGATCTTGGGATAAAGATCGGCCGTCGCAACGCCGATGCGCGCCGTGGCCGCGGCAAGCTGGCGGTCGGCACGGCGGACGTCGGGACGGCGCTTGAGCAATGCGACACCATCGCCGGCCGGAATCGGCTGTTTGAGCAGCGGCGGCGCCGTACAGGCGGCGGCACGCGGATCGATCTCGGTCGGCGGCTTGCCGGTCAACACCGCCAAGCGGAACAGCGCGGCGCGGCGTTCGGCGGCAAACCCCGGCAGGCTGGCGCGCGTCGATTCAAGCTGGGACCGGGCGCGCGCCGCATCAAGCGGCGAATCACGGCCGGCCGCGACGCGCTTTTCGGTCAGCCCAAAGCTGTCGCTCTGAATCTGGAGCGAGCGTTCGGCTACCGCAAGCTGGCGCGCCGCCGAACAGGCATCGGCATAGGCGCGCGCAGTTTCGGCGGCGACGCTGATCGCCACCGTATCGCGCGCCGCGGCCTCTGCATCGGCATCGGCACGCGCCGCAGCAATGCTCCGCCCGACCCGGCCATAAAGATCGATCTCGTAACTGGCATCGAACCCCAGCCGGAAAAATTCGCTGCGAAACGGCACCGGGCCATTTGGCGTCGCCACCGCCTGCTGCGCTTCGACCGCACTCGCCGAAATATTCGTCGACGGCAGCCGCGCGCTGCGGCTTTCATCGAGAACTGCACGCGCCCGGCGCAAATTGGCCGTCGCCACCCGCAAATCGGTATTCGCCGCAAACGCCTGGGCAATCAGATCGTCAAGCACCGGATCGTCATACAGCCGCCACCAGGCATCGGGCGTGGCGGCGGTGGTGGCGACGGCCGATTGCGTAAGCGCTGCTACGGGGGTGACGGGCGGTTTGTAATCCGGGCCGACCGAACAGGCGGCAAGGAGCAGGCCTCCGGCGGCGCCACGCGGTTGCGCGAGCGGACCTTGGCGGCCTTTTCGGCGGCCCAACTGGCGATGACATAGAAGACCGGGGTGAACAGCAGCCCGAAGATCGTCACGCCGATCATCCCGAAAAA
>JAAFIT010000010.1 GCA_013298745.1 Sphingomonadales bacterium | reverse complement strand
TTTTTTTTTGGTGCGCGCCGAGCTCGCCGCCGCCGTCGCCATGGCCGGCGCCCGGCTTGATCGCGCCGCCGCGCGTCTTGTCGCCCAGCGCCGTGAACGCGCCGAAGCCACCGCCCGCCGCCTGCCACCGCCGCGCAGCCTGCTGGCCTTGCCCAGCCAGCGTGCCGATGATCTGTTCGATCGGCTGCCACGGGCGTTGCGTGCCACCGCTGCACATTGGCGCGGTCGCGCCACCAGCGCCGGTGCCGCGTTGCGCCCCGCGCTGATCTCTGGCCGCCGCGACCGATCGGCGAACCAATTACAGCAGGCGTCGCAAGCGCTCGACCGTGCCGCGCGCGGCTTTGTCGCCCGCGATGCCGGCCTGCTTGCCACCCGCAGCGCGCGGTTGCGGCTGCTGCTGCTCACCACTCTGGCGGCGCGGGATCGCGCCCGGCTGGGCGAGGCCGGGCGGTTGCTCGGCTCGCTCGGGCCGCAACAGGTGCTGGCGCGCGGCTATGCGCTGGTGCTCGCCCCCGATGGGTCGCCGGTCACGTCGGCAGCAGGTGCTGCCGCACAAAGTCGCTTGACGATCCGCTTTGCCGATGGCGAAACGCCGGTCACGCCCGGGGCTCCGGTGCAAGGAAGGTTATTGTAATGCTCGATTCGCTCGGTCGTCAGGCGCGGTTGCGCTATCTGTCCGGCAGCTATCAGGTGCTCGCCCCCGGCGACTATGTCATCTGCGCCGTCACCGGCCGCCGCATCCCGCTGCCATCATTGCGCTATTGGAGCCATGAGTTCCAGGAAGCCTATGGCGATGCGGTGATCGCCACCAACCGCTATGCCGAAATGCAGGCAAAGGGCCGCATTTGATCCGTTGGCAGATGGCGCTGGCTATGGCCCTGGCGGCGCCAGTGGCGGCAGCACCGACCATTAGCCTGCAACAGGGCGATATTCACCGCGGCCATTTGCCTGCCGGAGCGCACGATCTGACGCTGGATGGCAAACCCGTCGTCACCGCCGCAGACGGCAGCTACCTGATCGGCGTCGGCCGTGATGCCGGACCCGCCGCCCGGCTGGGCTGGACCCGCGCCGACGGCAGCAGCGACGGCGCCGACATCACCATCAGCCCACGCCAATGGCGCATCCAGTCCCTGCCGACCTTGCCGCCGCGGCCGGTGCCCAATGCCGAGTTCGAAGCGCGCCGCCCGGCGGAACTGCAGCAAATTGCCGCCGCGCGCGCCACCATTGCCGATGGGCCTGGCTGGCGCGGCGGCTTTGTTCGGCCCACAACCGGCGCGATTACCGGCGTCTTTGGTTCACAGCGAATCCTGGCCGGAACCCCTTCGGCACCCCATGCGGGCCTCGATTTCGGTGCCGCAACCGGCACACCGGTGGTTGCCCCGGCGGCTGGCGTCGTTCGCCTGGCGAGCGGTCCCTTCACGCTCGAGGGCAATCTGGTGATGCTCGATCACGGCATGGGCCTGGTGTCGGCGTTCCTCCACCTGTCGCGCATCGATGTGCACGCAGGCGACATCGTCAAGCAGGGCCAGCGTCTCGGCGCTGTTGGCGGCACCGGCCGGGCCACTGGTCCGCACCTGCATTGGGGAACAACCTGGACCGACGTTCGCATTGATCCTGCCCGACTGCTTGCGCTTCAGCCAATGGAACCAGCCCGATGAGCGACAACCCAGCCGAACTCAACGCCGCCGGCCTGCGCGCCCTTGGCGCCGGCCAGCCTGGATCGGCGGTGGCGTTGCTGCGCCGCGCCGTCGCGGCCGATTCCAGCGCGCCGCAGCTCTGGTACAACCTCGCCACCGCGCTGCACGCCGCCAATGATCGTGCCGGCGAAGCCCAGGCGCTTGATGAGGCGCTGACCCGCGACCCCTATTTTGATTATGCCTTGCTCGCCAAGGGCCGCTTGCTCGAGGAGCAGGGCAATGAATCCGGCGCGCTTGAGCATTATCAGCGTCTGCTCGCTGCGGTCGATCTGAGCCAGCAAATGGGGCCGGGCTTCACCGCGGGCCTGAACCACGCGCGCGCCGCGATTGCCAAAGTCAACGCCGATATCGAGGCCCGGCTCGAGTCCCGTCTGGGCGAGCGCCTCGACGCCGAACCAGAGACGGCGACCGAACGCTTTCGCCACTGCGTCGATATCGGTCTTGGCCGGCGCCGCATCTATCACCACCAGCCGCTGGTGCTGGCATATCCCTATCTGCCCGCCATCCAGTTTTTCGATCGCGCCCATTTTCCCTGGCTGGAACAGCTTGAAGCGGCGACACCCATCATCCGCGCCGAGCTGGAAGCCTTGCTCGCCGATCCGGGACCCGACGGGATCGCCGGTTTTGCACCCTATGTTGCCTATCCGGCCGGGACTCCAGTCAACCAATGGGCCGCCCTCAACCATAGCGATGCCTGGGCGGCGCGCTTCCTGATCGAGCACGGGATCGACAACGCCGCCATGCGCGCGCGCTGCCCGCAGACGGCGGCGCTTCTCGACACCCTGCCCCTTTTCGATCTGCCCGGCCGCGGCCCGGTCGCGTTCTTTTCGCTGTTGAAGCCGCACACCCGCATCCCGCCGCACACAGGGGCGACGAATATCCGCACCATCATCCATCTGCCGTTGATCGTGCCGGACAATTGCGCGTTTCGTGTTGGAAATGTCACACGCCCCTGGGTGGAGGGCGAAGCCTTCGCCTTTGACGACACCATCGAACACGAAGCTTCGAACGGATCGGGCGACCTGCGTGCCGTACTGATCATCGATACCTGGAACCCGTATCTTTCAATGTTGGAGCGCGATCTGCTGCGCGATTACATCGCGACGCTCGATGGTGCCGGGCGCGCGTTGGGGCACTTTACCAACGCCTGAGCCACGAATTACGGTTGTGGCCCTGATGCAACACTTTTGCGTCGAATCCGTGAAAGCCACGAGGATTGCTTTACAACTAGCCCTCTAATCAGGGAAACACCGCGGCAGCTATAACGGCTGAAGCGATGCGCTGCTGAGGGGCAGGGACAATCGGGGTTCTGACGGCGGGAGGTCCTGCCGTGCAAAACCATGAACGTTGCATCATCAATTTTTGCGTAAAGGATCAAAACTGTGATTGCTGCGAAGACCTCGCTCAACCGGGCTGCCCTGAAGGGCGGCGCCGCCACGTTCGTGATCGCCATCCTGGCGTCGCCGGTCGCCGCCTGGGCCCAGACCCCGGCCACAACGGCCGCTGCCGAAGCCGCCGATGAAGATACCATCGTCGTCACCGGCTCGCTGATCAAGAACCCCAATCTGGTTTCGGCTGCGCCGATCACCGTCACCACCGCCGATACCATCCAGCTGCGTGGCTCGAACGTCGCCGAAGAAGTCCTGCGTGACATTCCCGGTATCGTCCCCAGCATCGGTTCGGCCGTCAACAACGGCAACGGCGGCGCCTCCTACGTCGATCTTCGCGGGATCGGTTCGCGCCGCAACATCGTTCTGCTCGACGGCAACCGCATCACCCCGGCCGATTTCGAAGGCCGCGTCGATTTGAACAACATCCCGCTGGCGCTTGTCGAGCGTGTCGACGCGCTGACCGGTGCCGCCGTGACCACCTATGGTGCCGACGCCATCTCGGGTGTCGTCAACTTCGTCACCAAGCAGGATTTTTCGGGCGTTGACCTCCAGCTGTCGAACAGCCTGACCGAGCGTGGCGACGGCTTCCGCTTCCGCGCCGATCTCACCGTCGGTGGCAACTTCGACGATGGTCGCGGCAACGCCACCGTGTCGGTCGGCTACCAGAAGGCCGATCCGGTCTATCAGGGTGCACGTGACTTCTCGGAGTTCAACCTTGATTCGAACTCGGGTGGTCAGGGCGGTTCGGGCACCAGCGTGCCGTCGCGCTTCTCCGGCACCCGTCCGCACACCAATGGCGTCATCAACACGACTGCGCCGTTCGTCCAGACTGGCACGGCGCCGAACCCGTCATTTGACCCGTCGAAGCCCATCAGCCCGACCAACCCGGCGACCTTGCCGCTGCTGGCCCCGGTGACCGGTGGCGTCGCCAACGGTGGTCTGCGCCAGATCGACCCCGTCACCGGCTTGACCAGCCCGACGACCAAATTCTTCAACTTCAACCCGTACAACATCTTCCAGACGCCGTTCGAGCGTTTCAACATCTTCGCCCAGGCAAAATATGCCGTCAGCGACAGTGTCGAAGTCTACACGCGCGGCATGTTCTCGAAGAACAAGGTCGGCACGATCATCGCACCGTCGGGTTCGTTCGGTTCGACCATCACCACTCCGCTCAACAACCCGTATCTGCCGGCCGGCCTGCGCAACCAGTTCTGCGCTTTCAACGTCGCCCCGGTTGTCAATGGCGTCGGCGCCGACGGCAAGCTCGTTTCGGGCCAGGCCGCATATGTGCCGCGTTTCACCCCTGATCAGTGCGCCCTCGCGGCCGCTGGCCAGCCGGCAACCGAAAATGTCGCCGGTGCAAATGGCGTGATCACCCCGACGCTCCGCACCAACCCGTCGGTTACCGGCACGGTCAACCGCCGCACCACCGAACTTGGGCCGCGGACCAGCGACTTCACCACCCAGGTCTTTGATTATCGCGTTGGCGCCCGTGGCGCGATCACCGATACCATCGATTGGGACGTCAATGGCAGCTATGGTGAAAGCACCAACAGCTCGGTCATCGGCGGCTATGTGCTGACCTCGCGCCTCCAGCAGGCAGCCAATGCCACCAACACCACGACCTGCACGGTCAACACCAATGGCTGCGTGCCGATCAACCTGTTCGGCCCTGAAGGCTCGATCAGCCCGGCGCAGGCCGCATTTGTTCAGGCGAAGGCGTTCACACAGATCAATACCTCGCTGGCACAGATGCGCGGTGTCATCAGCGGTGATCTGGGCGTTGCGGTTCCCGGCGCTGCCGATGCCATCGGCTTCGCCATCGGTGCCGAATATCGCAAATATGCCGCCGAACAGACGGCAGATTCGATCGCCAGCACGGCGGGACAGCTTGGTGGTGGCGGTGCCGCGACCTTGCCGTTCAAGGGCGGCTATGATGTCAAGGAAATCTACGGCGAAATCATCGCACCGTTGATCCAGGACAAGCCGTTCTTCGAAAACCTCACGATCGAAGCCGGCGCGCGTTATTCGTCGTATGAAGTCGATGCTCAGGGCAACCCGAGCTATGACGCCTTCACCTGGAAGGCTGGCGGTACCTGGGAAATGGTCGATGGCCTGAAGCTTCGCGGCAACTATTCGCGCGCCGTTCGTGCGCCGAACCTTGCCGAGCTGTTCCAGCCGCCGGTCGTGACGTTGACCAGCCTCGGCACCGATCCTTGCGCCGGCGCGGCACCGTCAACCAACGCCACCCTGCGCGCGGTCTGTATCGCTCAGGGCGCACCGGCCAGTGCCATCGGTTCGATCACCAACCCGACCGCTGGTCAGGCACAGTCGACCCAGAGCGGCAACCTCAACCTGGTGCCGGAAAAGGCTGACACCTGGACGATTGGTGCGGTTTACCAGCCGAGCTTCGTGCCCGGCCTCGCCCTGACCGTCGATTACTACGACATCAAGGTGAACGACGCGATCACCACCCCGGTTTCGGGTGACGTCATCGCCGATTGCTTCGGCAACCTGACGGCCGCCAGCGCCACCGATCCGCGTTGCACCAGCACCCGCCGCAACCCGATCACCGGTGGCCTCGACGGCACCGCCGACAGCACCCCTGGCCTGTTCATGCCGTTGACCAACGCTGGCCGTATCGCCACCCGTGGTCTTGATATGACCGCCAGCTATGCGGGTGACATCGGCTTTGCCAAGCTCGGCATCCAGGCCAACGCCAACATCACCTTCAGCCAGACCTTCCAGGCGTCGTCGACGTCGATCAGCCGCGAATGCGTCGGCTATTACAGCCCGAACTGCGGCTTCACTGGATCGCTCCAGCCGAAGTTCCAGTCGTCGTTGCGCACGACCTTCGGTTTCGACACCTTCGACATCTCGGCGGTATGGCGTTACCTGTCGGCGATGGAGCAGGAGCCGCTCAACCAGGATCCGAACGGCGACGACAACCTGCTGTACGAACCGTTCCGCAACATCCCGTCGTACAGCTACTTCGACCTGACCGGCCGTTTCTCGGTCAACGAGAAGATCACCCTCATCGCGACGGTGTCCAACCTGTTGGACAAGCAGCCGCCGATCGTTGGTGGTACCACGACGGGTTCGACCGCTTTCAACAGCGGCAACACCTTCCCGTCGACCTATGATCCGCTGGGTCGCCGCTACACCATGCAGGTCAACGTCAAGTTCTGACGCTGGCAGCAGCCAAAACGGAAAAGGGCGGGCCGCAAGGTCCGCCCTTTTTCTTTGTCGTATCGGCAGGTGCAACGCCACGCTGCCGACCACGTGTTTCTATCCCAGTAGCGGGGCCGGCAAAGTCAAGGCGATCCCGGCGGTCGCGGCAACCTGTTCGGCCCAGGCCCCGACATTGGCAATTTCGTCGGCATGGGCATCGGCAGTGGCGCGAATTTCAGCGCTGCGCGCCGCAGTGCCGAAATCGCTACCCAGCTTGCTGTGGGTGGTAAACGCCGGTCCGGCAACGACCGCCGCGACGTCGATGGTGACGCCCAGGAAGCGCGCCAGCGCCGCCATCGACCGCTGCGGATCGGCCATCAGGCTTTCGCTGTCGATCGTCCGCAGCCGATCGCTGCCGAATTCGGCGATCATCCGCGTGAACAGCGCCTGCTGCGCCAGCCAGCCAAGTGCCGCTACCTGCAGATCGGTCATCCCCAGATAGTCTTCGCCCTTGTAGCCGAAGCCCTGCAAACCCTCGCGCAACTGCTTGACGAGCAGGTCGCGCACCCACAGTCGTCCCTCCATGCCCTTTCTGGCGATCGAGCCCAGATAGACCGCAAGCGGCGCGTGGAGCAGCAAGGCGCGCGCGCCCGGCCGCATCGTCAACATTGCCGGGGCGAGGCCATTGGCGAGGTTCGATGGCTTGACGATCACTGCTTCGCCGGGGCCGAACGGGCGCGCCAGCAACGCTAGTCCGGCATCGAGCACTGGCGCAATCTCGCGCGGACTGCCGCCGCGGTGCGACCAACCGACGAGATCGTTGAACAGCAGCGGCTCCTTCAATCCCATCGCCGCACCGGGGGCGTCAAAGGCACGCGCCAGCACTGTCGAGCAGCAAAACGCCGAATGGAAAATGAAATGCATCGGCGCCTGCGCCGCGCCAGCGGCGACCGCGTCGCGACGCCGGATGACCAGCGGCGCTTCGACCTTTGGCAGGAAGTCATCGGTCAAAAAGGTTGCAGCGCGGTGGACCTCGCGCGTCAGCCGTCGGAAATGAAAGGCATCATGGCCAGGATCATAACGATCGGCGAACCACAAGGGATCGCCGACGATCTGCACCAGCGCGGGATCGGGGGTAGCAAGCTCGGTCATCGGCGCATCCTGTGCCATTGATTGCCGACGTTGCAACTGCAAAGCCGTGTTGCTGACAGGCATGACCTTTGTGTATCATGCGCCTACCCCCAATTTCGGAGCGTTCGATGCGGCTATCTTTGCTTTTCGCCACTGGCCTGATTGCCGCAACTTCAGCGACGGCGCAGCAACCCGCCGCAGGCCCGGCGCCGCAGGTTGCTGCGGCGCCCGCGGCAGACGCAGGGCAGGAAATAATATGCCGCAAGACCAAGGAAACAGGCAGCCTGATCAAGGCGAAAAAGACCTGCCATTCCAAGTCGCAATGGGCCTATATCGACGACCAGAACCAGACGCTGGGTCGCCGCATGGTCGAAGACGGCACGACCCGCCCGGCCGGCAACTGACGGCGACGATCAGGCCGGCGTCAATACCAGCTTGCCATCGCCTTCATCGACATTGACCGTCGAACCATCCGCGACGGCGCCTGACAGGATCAGTTCGGCGAGCGGGTCCTGCAGATGCTTCTGCACCGTGCGCTTCAACGGCCGGGCGCCGTAGACCGGATCATAGCCGACCCGCGCCAACCAGCGCCGCGCTGCATCGGTGAGATTGAGCGTGACCTTGCGATCCTTGAGCAGTGCCTGAACGCGCAGCACCTGCAGATCGACGATCGGCGCCATGGCGCTGACGCCAAGCCGCTGGAACAGCACGATTTCATCGAGCCGGTTGAGGAATTCCGGGCGGAAATGCCCGCGCACGATCTCCATCACCTGCGGTTCCGCATCGGTCACCGGCTGATCATCGCGCAGCGCGGCAATATACTGGCTGCCGAGGTTCGACGTCAGAATGATGATGGTATTGGTGAAATCCACCGTCCGCCCCTGCCCGTCGGTCAAGCGACCATCGTCGAGCACCTGCAAAAGGATGTTGAAGACGTCCGAATGCGCCTTTTCGACCTCGTCGAAGAGCACGACCTGATAGGGACGGCGCCGCACCGCTTCGGTGAGCACGCCGCCTTCTTCATAGCCGACATAGCCAGGAGGCGCCCCGACCAGCCGCGCCACGGCGTGCTTTTCCATATACTCCGACATGTCGATGCGGACCATGGCGCGCGGATCATCGAACAGGAAGTTCGCCAGCGCCTTGGTGAGCTCGGTCTTGCCGACGCCAGTGGGGCCGAGGAACAGGAAGCTGCCCAGCGGCCGGTTGGGGTCCTGCAACCCGGCGCGCGCACGCCGCACCGCCGATGACACGGCATGGACGGCGGCCTCCTGGCCAATGACCTGCGCCGATAGAATCTCTTCCATCTTCATCAGCTTGTCGCGCTCGCCTTCGAGCATCCGATCGACAGGGATGCCGGTCCAGCGCGAAACGACCGCGGCGATATCATCGCCGGTCACTTCCTCGCGCGTCATCGCATTGGCGGTGGCGCTTTCGGCCTCGGCCAACTGGCGTTCGAGATCGGGGATGCGACCGTAGGTGATCTCGCCGGCCTTGGCATAATCGCCGCCGCGTTGCGCCTGTTCGACCTCGAGCCGCGCCGCATCGAGCTTTTCCTTGATCTGTGTAGCGGCGGCGAGCTTGTCGCGCTCACCCTGCCAGCGCAGCGTCAGCGCACCGGACTGTTCTTCGAGATCAGCGAGTTCGCCGCGCAACGCCGTCAAGCGCTCCTTGGATGCCGCATCGGTTTCCCGGGCGAGCGCACCTTCCTCGATCTTCAACTGAACGATGCGTCGATCGAGATTTTCGATCTCCTCGGGCTTGGATTCAACCTCCATCCGCAACCGCGACGCAGCTTCGTCCATCAGGTCGATCGCCTTGTCGGGGAGGAAGCGATCGGAAATATAGCGGTTGGAGAGGGTTGCCGCAGCGACAATCGCGCCATCGGTGATGCGCACGCCGTGGTGAAGTTCATACTTCTCCTTCAACCCGCGCAGGATCGAAATCGTGTCCTCGACCGTCGGCTCGCCGACCATGACCGGCTGGAAGCGCCGCTCGAGCGCCGCGTCCTTTTCGACATATTTGCGATATTCATTGAGCGTCGTCGCGCCGATGCAATGCAGTTCGCCGCGCGCCAGCGCCGGCTTCAACAGGTTCGAGGCATCCATCGAGCCTTCCGACGCGCCGGCGCCGACCAGCGTGTGCATTTCGTCAATGAACAGCACCACATCGGAGCCTTCGGCGCGCACTTCATCGAGCACGCCCTTCAGGCGCTCCTCGAACTCGCCGCGATATTTGGCGCCGGCGATCAGCGCGCCCATATCGAGCGACATCAGCCTTTTGTCCTTGAGGCCATCGGGCACATCGCCGTTGGCAATCCGCAACGCCAGGCCCTCGACAACCGCCGTCTTGCCGACGCCCGGCTCCCCGATCAGCACCGGGTTATTCTTGGTGCGGCGCGCCAGCACCTGGATGGTGCGGCGGATTTCCTCGTCGCGCCCAATGACCGGATCGAGCTTGCCGTCACGTGCCGCCTGCGTCAGGTCGCGCGCATATTTGCTCAGGGCGTCGAACTGCGCTTCGGCGCCGGCGCTATCAGCGCTGCGGCCCTTCCTTGTGGATTCAATGACGGTGTTGAGCGCCTGGGCGGTCACACCCGCTGCCGCAAGCGCCTTGCCGGCCTGGGTCGTGGTGGCGAGCACCAGTGCGACGAGCAGGCGTTCGACCGTGACGAAGCTGTCCTTGGCCTTGGCGGCAATGCTTTCCGCACTGTCGAGCACGCGGACCGTATCATTGTCCCAACTGATCGACTGGGCACCGGCGCCCGAGACCTGGGCGATCTTGGCAAGGGCCTGGTCGGTCAACTGCATCGCCGTGGCCGGCTCACCGCCCGCTGCGCGGATGAGGTTGGAGGCCATGCCCTCCTCATCCTCGAGCAACGCCTTGAGCAAATGTTCCGGCGCCACGCGCTGGTGATTGTTGCGGATGGCGACGGTTTGCGCCGATTGCAGGAAGCCCTTGGCGCGGTCGGTGAATTTCTCGATGTTCATGGGCAGGTCTCCGTTCGCACGCGATATGGTGTGCTTTTCAGGCAACACAAGCACCCGACACTGGTGTGGCGACAAACAAGCGCCTAAACCGCCATCATCTCTCCAATTCGCAGACAAGGGTTCGGTTCATGCGTCGCTTTCCCGTCATTGTTGCGCTGCTTCTCGCGTCATCGGCTGCCATCGCGGCCCCGACAAACAGCGGCATCGATATCGCCGGTCTGGATACCGCCACCCGGCCCGGCGACGATTTCGAACAATTCGCCAATGGCGGCTGGCGTGCCAAGGCGGAAATCCCCGCCGATCGGTCTTCGACCAGTGTCGGCTATGATGTGTTCAAGGTCGCCGAAGCACGCACCGCAGCCCTTATTGCCAATGCTGCAGCCGAGAACCCCGCCCCCGGCACTGCAAAGCGCCGCATTGCCGATTACTATACCGCCTTCACCGATACCGCCGGCATTGAAGCGCGTGGGCTGGCACCGCTGGCGCCCGCCCTCGCCGAAGTGGCGGCGCTTAAGAACAAGACCGAGCTGGCGCGGCTGCTGGGTACGAGCCTGCGCGCCGATACCGATGTGCTCAACGCCACCGATCTTGCCACCGAAAACCTGTTCGGGCTGTTCGTCACGCAAGGGCTGACACGGCCGGATACGACGATGCCCTATCTTATCCAGGGCGGCCTCGGCCTTCCCGACCGCGACTATTATCTGTCCAAGGCGCCCGAGATGGCGCAGATCCGCACGGCCTATCAGGCCTATATCGCCAAGCAGCTTGGCCTCGCCGGCATCAGCGAACCCGAAGCGCGCGCGGCGCGGATCATGGCGCTGGAAACCCGCATGGCGCAGGCGCATGCCAGCATTGTCGATACCTTTGACCCCTATAAGGTCGCGCTCTGGTCACGCGCCGATTTTGCCACAAAGGCGCCGGGGCTCGATTGGCAGGCGTTCTGGGCCGCAGCAGAGCTGCCGAACCAGGCTGAATTCCATGCCTGGCAACCGGCGGCCGTGACCGGGCTTGCCGCGCTGGTCGGCCGCGAGCCACTGCAGACCTGGCAGGACTGGCTGACGTTCCACCGCATCAACACCGCGACCAGCGTGCTGCCGAAGGCATTCGACGATGCCGCCTTCGCCTTTTACGGCACGACATTGAACGGCACCCCGGCGCAGCGCACGCGCGACAAGCGCGGCATCGCCGCGGTCAATGCGGCGCTCGGCGATGCCGTCGGCCAGGCCTATGTCGCGCAGCATTTCCCGCCGTCGTCGCGCGCCCAGATCGAGGTGATGGTCAAGAACATCCTTGCCGCCTTCGACAAGCGCGTTGCCGGGCTCGACTGGATGGCGCCGGCCACCAAGGCCGAAGCGCGGCGCAAGATCGCGACGATGAAGGTCGGCGTCGGCTATGGCGACAGCTGGCGCGACGACAGCAAGCTCGAAATCCGGCCCGACGATCCGATCGGCAATCAACAGCGCGTCTCGCTGCATCAATATCGCCATCAGCTCGGCAAGATCGGACGCCCGGTCGATCGCAGCGAATGGTGGATGACGCCGCAGACGGTCAACGCCGTCAATCTGCCGCTGCAGAACGCGCTCAACTTCCCGGCCGCCTATCTCGAACCGCCGCATTTCGATCCAAAGGCCGATTCCGCCGCCAATTACGGTGCCATCGGCGCGGTCATCGGCCATGAAATCAGCCACAGCTTTGATAGCCTGGGCGCCGAATTCGATGCCGATGGCCGGCTGCGCAACTGGTGGACCGATGCCGACAAGGCGCGCTTCAACGCCGCTGCCGACGCGCTGATCAAGCAATATGATGGCTATGAGGCGTTGCCCGGCCTGTTCGTCAACGGCCGCCAGACGCTGGGCGAAAACATCGCCGATGTCGCAGGGCTGACCGCCGCTTTCGAAGCCTGGCAGGCGTCGCTGGGCGGCAAGCCGGCGCCGATCATCGATGGCAAAACTGGCGAACAGCGTTTCTTCCTGTCCTTCGCGCAGAATTGGCGCGCCAAGCAGCGCGACAAGGCATTGCGCTCGCAGGTCGCCACAGATGGCCATGCCCCGGCGCGCTACCGCGCGCAGACGGTGCGCAACGTCGATGGCTGGTACGACGCCTTTGGCGTCAAGCCGGGCGACAAGCTGGCGCTGCCACCGGAAAAGCGGGTCAAGGTCTGGTAGGTTCGCAGTGAGCCATGCCTCCGGCGGTTGGGGCCAACGGCCCCAAACCCCAGTCGTCGATCGTGCAAGCTTTTTGGCGCACGGGTCAAAATAATCCGCTGGGGTCACGGGCCGTTGGCCTAGTCGCCGAAGGCCCTTTTTCTACCGCCGCAGCGTGAAGCGGACCTTGCGATTGCGGAAATCCAGCGAGACACGCTTGAAGGATTTGAGCAGGTCGCTCCCCAGAAACAGCGCTGGCTGGTTTTGCAGGCCGAACATCTGGAACGGCGAGGCATCGGCAAAGGCGACAACGACATTTTCAAGATAGACGCCGCCGATGCGGATTCGCGGCAGCATCACCGCTTCCGCCTCCAGCGTTTGGCCGGTGACGCTGACCAGCGTGATCTTCTTGGCATCGTCACCCGGCGGCCGTTTGCCGATCAGGCGGCGGCGCAATGCCATATTGCCCAGAGTCACTTCCGACCCGGTATCGATCACGGCGCTGATCTGCTGGTTGTCGACACTCGCCTGGGTGATGATCAACTGGCCCTTGCGCAACCGTGCCGTGACGACGATTTCACCGGCATTGTTGACCGGCGCCTGACGGCCATCCTGCACGGTGATCGTACGGGCATCGAAATCGAGCAGCAAACGTTGTTCGGCAAGCGCATCAATGCCGATCAGGCCCTGCGCCCCCATGTCGCGTTCGGACAATGCCGGGGCGCGAATCGGCCCGACTTCGGATTTGCCGAGCAACAGCCGGTCAATCGTCACCGATCGCACCGTTGCCCGGCCGGCCATGCCCTGCAAGCGTACCGGGTCGCCGGGCGGCAATTGCAGCCGGTCGGCAAGCGCAGAGCCGACCACCGAGCGATCGGCGCCGCTATCGACCAGAAAGCGGAACGGCCCCTGATCATTGATGCGGACATCGATGAACAGCCGGTTGCGCTTCTGTTCGGCGTCGATTTCCTCGCCGGTAATTTCGAGGTTGTTGTCGAGCGTCGCCGTCGGAATCAACGGCACTTGCGGCGCCGACGGCGGCATCGGGTCAGGCGCCGCCACAGCCGGCGCGGCGAAGGCGAACAATGCGAGCGACACGAACAAGCGAAACATCAAGTCTGCGATGCGCCAGCTTGCCGGCGCTGGCAAGAGGCTAGCGCCGGCGGCAAGCGACCGCTAAGGCAAGCACCACCGCCGCAATCGCTGGACCACCGACCATGCCCGAATTTCTGACGGCGATGCTGACGTCGGCCGGTGTCGTTGCGCTGGCGGAGATTGGCGACAAGACGCAGTTGCTGGCGATTGTTCTGGCGACACGGTTTCGCGCGCCCTGGGCCGTGATCGCCGGGATCTTTGTCGCCACCATCGCCAATCATGCCGTTGCCGCCTGGGCCGGCTCGGCGCTTGCCGGCTGGTTCGATGGCCCGGCGTTCCGCTATGTCGTTGCTGCTTCGTTCATCGCCATGGCGGTGTGGACGCTGATCCCCGACAAGCTCGATCCGATCGAGGACAGGCCGGCAAAATATGGTGCGTTCCTGACGACGGCGGTGGCGTTCTTCATCGTCGAGATCGGCGACAAGACCCAGATTGCCACCGTGGCGCTCGGCGCGCGGTTCGATAGCGTCATCGCCGTCACCATCGGCACGACGCTGGGCATGATGCTCGCCAATGTCCCGGCCGTGTTTCTGGGCCACAAACTCGTCGACCGGGTGCCGATGCGCACCGTTCATATCGTGGCGGCATTGCTGTTCCTCGGGTTGGGTCTTTGGCTGCTCGCAGCGACAGCGATGGGGCGCTAGCGTTTCGAAGGCCCTGCCCTTAATCTCAATGCCGAGACGAATCGAAATAGCCTTGGGAGCCTCTGCATGACCGGAACCGTGATCACCGCCGCCCGCCGCACGCCTGTCGGCAGCTTCATGGGCAGTTTTGCCGGCGTGCCGGCGCATGAGCTCGGCCGCACCGTGCTTGCTGCTGTCATGGCCGATGCCGGGCTTGCTCCCGCCGATGTCGATGAAGTCATTCTTGGCCAGGTGCTCACCGCCGGCCATGGCCAGAACCCGGCCCGCCAGGCGAGCATGGCGGCAGGGATTGCCGAGACGACACCGGCCTGGGGCGTCAATCAGGTTTGCGGCTCCGGCCTGCGCGCCGTGGCGCTGGCCTCGCAGGCCATCCAGTCGGGTGATGCCGAGATCATCATCGCCGGCGGCCAGGAATCGATGAGCCTGTCGATGCACGCGCAAGGGCTGCGGGCCGGCACCAAGATGGGTGCCATCGAACTGGTCGACACGATGATCAAGGACGGACTGTGGGACGCTTTCAACGGCTACCATATGGGCATCACCGCCGAAAATGTTGCCGAGCGGTACCAGATCAGCCGCGCGGCGCAGGATGAATTCGCCGTCGCCAGCCAGAACAAGGCGAGCGCTGCCCGCGCCGAAGGCCGCTTCAAGGGCCAGATCGCGCCGGTGACGGTCAAGGGTCGCAAGGGTGACACGGTGATCGACACCGACGAGTATATCCGTGATGGCGTGACGATCGACAGCGTCTCGGGGCTGCGCGGCGCCTTCAAGAAGGACGGCAGCGTCACCGCTGCCAATGCCTCGGGCCTCAACGACGGCGCTGCAGCGATGGTGGTGATGAGCGAAGCTGCCGCTGCGCGCCGCGGCACGCCCGTTCTGGCACGCATCGCCAGTTGGGCCTCGGTTGGGGTCGACCCAGCCATCATGGGCATCGGACCAGTGCCGGCTTCCAAAAAGGCGCTCGAAAAGGCCGGCTGGAGCGTTGGCGATCTCGATCTGATTGAAGCCAATGAAGCCTTTGCGGCTCAGGCGCTCGCCGTCGGCCAAGAGCTCGGCCTCGATCCCGCCAAGGTCAATGTCAATGGCGGCGCCATCGCCATCGGCCATCCGATCGGTGCCTCAGGCGCGCGCGTGCTGACGACGCTGATTCACGAGATGATCCGCCGCGACGTCAAGCGCGGGCTGGCGACCCTGTGCATCGGCGGCGGCATGGGCATCGCGCTCTGCGTCGAACGCTAGTCTGGCGCCGGGGATGACGCCGGCGCGTCCTGAGGCCGATGCATCCCCGCTGGCCCGGTTGCTCGCCGGTGGCCGCCATAATCGCCTGGGCCTGTTATGGGAGCCGCCGACCGGCCTACGCATTGGCGACACGGCGCATTTCGAACGCGTCGTCCGCCTGCTGCGCCCCGGCCAGCCCGGCACCGCGTTTGCCGGTCATGGCGTCGCCGTTGCAGACCCGTTGCGCCTGCCGTGCACCGAAGCGCTGTTCGATCGGCTGATCGTGACATCACATCTGCCCGGCAGCACCGCCCGTGACGAGCTGCGCGAGCTATGGCGGGTGATGTCACCGGCAGCGCTCGGTCTGCTGGTGATCAAGGCGCGGCGACCTTGGCAATGGACGGCACCGGGCTGGCTCGAGGACGATCTGCGCGCCATGCTCGATGTGCTGATGTTCGAGGTGCACGATTGGCAAATCGAAACCCTGCCAAACCGCCATCATGTCATTCTGGTCGGCAAGCGCGATGGCTTGCGCGCCGCCCCGATCGGCGCCGTGGAAACGCAGCAGGTGACGGCGACGGCCTAGACTTGCTGCGTGGTCAGTTGGTGGCAAGAATCGCCACGGTGGCGACCGATGTCAGCAGCGACGCGAGGATGGTCGAGACGTCCCGGATCAGATCGAGCTTGTAGAGCGGATCGATGTCCTTGGGCACAATGATTGTCGAACCCGGCGGGATCGCCTGGGTGCTGGTGCGGCTCCAGCCGCCCGATTCGACAGATGCGGCGCGACCATCGGGCATCACCACAAAAATGCGCCCCTTGTCGGCGGTCGATTGCAGCCCGCCGGTATCGCGCAAATAGGTGGCCAGCGGCTTGTCGGCCGCAAACTGCAACGCGCCGGGATTGGCGACATCACCCAGCGCGAGCACGAAGTTCGGCGTCTTGGGCACCAC
>JAAFIT010000001.1 GCA_013298745.1 Sphingomonadales bacterium | reverse complement strand
GCCGGTAAATGGCTGATGCCCGGCTTGATGAACATGCACGTCCATTTCGGGCTGAAACTGCCGGGCGCCGAAGGCGATGCGCTGGCGAATGAAACCGATGGCGAACTGACCCTGCGGATGGCCGCGAATGCGCGTCGATCATTGCTGTCGGGCGTCACGACGGTGCGCCTGACACACACCGACAATGGCAATGACTTCGCGCTGAAAAGAGCGATCGCAGCGGGGCAAACACGCGGCCCGCGGATCGAAACGGCCGGCGAGTTGATCGTGCCGACCGGTGGCCATGGCTTTCGGGAAACCGATGGCCCCTATGGCTTTGCCCAGGCGGCGCGGACCCAGATCAAGCGCGGTGCCAGTTGGATCAAGATCGCCATTTCGGGCGGCATTTCCGACACCCATGGTGATATTTCCGCAGCGCCGATGACCGACGACGAAATGCGGACATTGATCGAAGTTGCCCATCGCAATGGTGTCAAGGTCACGGCGCACAATGGTTCGGTGGCAGCCGCCGAGCAGGCGTTGCGGTTCGGCATCGATTGCTTCGAGCACGGCTATCATCTTGACGAAGCGACGCTGCGTCAGATGAAGGCCAAGGGTGTCTGGCTGGTGCCGACGATGGTGGTCAGCCAGCCCGGTGCCTATGAATTCTACAGGAAGATCGGCTCGCCGCCCTGGTATCTCGAACGTGTCGCCTCGACCGGCAAGGACCATTGGGCGATGCTGCAGACGGCCATTCGGCTCGGCGTGAATATTGCGCTGGGGACCGATCAGTTTCCGTTCGAACCCAATGACGGCACCACCGCGACGATCGCTGAGGCCGAGCTTTATGTGAAGGGTGGCATGACGCCGTTGCAGGCGTTGCAGGCGGGTACAATTGCCCCGGCGCGGATGCTCGGCGTCGACAAGGACGTCGGGCGAATCAAGGCGGGGCAATATGCCGATATCGTCGCGCTGGACAGCAATCCGACCAGCGATATCAAGGCTTTGCGCACTCTGGATTTTGTCATGAAAGGTGGCGAGATCGTCCGCAATGACGACGCACCGGCGACGATCACCCCCTGACCAGTCCGTCGATCTGACGTAATCGACTCATGGCATTGCAATTTTGTTGCAATGCAACGCGTTCTCATAAACATTGGCCATCAACGCGCCGGAGTTGGTCGAGGCGTGCCGCAGATCGGGGGATTTATGCGCAATTGGTTGGGGGCAATGCTGGCGGCCGTGGCTATTGCCGGGTTGGCAGCGCCGGCGGCGGCAGCGGAAATGCCCGCGACCGATCCCTTGTCGAAATTCTTCCTGTGGTGGAACGCCACCTACAAGGTGCCCGGCGGCTACACCGCCGATGCCTTCCGCCAGTATTTCACCGAAGATGCGACGCTGGTCCTTGAAGGCAAGACCGTCATTCGCGGCGTCGAGCAATGGGCGACGCATTTCCAGAAAATCCAGTCGGGCGGCGGCGAGGTCGAAATCGTCGTGCCGTTCAAGATGGTCTTTCAAGCGGATGACCAGATCTACAATTACCATGTCATCCGGTCACGTCGCGGTGGCGAGGTCAATTGTTCGCTTGCCGCCGGCCATGCCGACATGAAGGGCGGCAAGATCGCGACGATCGTGCTGGTGCGGGCAACGCTCGATCCCGCCAAGGGGCCGATGGACCCGCAATGCTGGACGAAATGAAGCGCAATTCGGGATTGGACGCGAAGGGGGCAATGATGATGAAAGCGGCGCGGTTGCAGGATTACCGATTGGGAACAGCATTGGCGGCATTGCTCGCCGTCGTGCCCGCGACGGCAGCGATGGCGCAGGAGGCAAAGACGGCGGCCGCCGAAGCCGTGGCCGTCAGCGAAATCATCGTCACTGCGCAGCGACGGACCGAATCAATCCAGGATGTGCCGATCGCCATCACCGCGATTTCGGCAGAAACGCTGCGCCGCAACAACGTTCGCGGCATCGATGATGTGCTGGCATTGACCCCCAATGTCAGTTTCCAGACCAATGGCTCGCGCGATCGCAAGGATCTGGCGATCCGCGGCATTTCAAACCAGCTCAACCCCTATGCCGATGTGCGGCAGACCTCGACGGCGTTTTATATCGATGAGTTCAACGTCGTCGCCGGCACCAGCAACCCGCAGATCGTCGATCTTGAACGCATCGAAGTGCTGCGAGGCCCTCAGGGCACCTATTTTGGCCGGAACGCGGTCGGCGGCGCCATCAACGTGATCACCAAAAAGCCGACCGACCGTTTCGAAGGCGAGGTGGAAGTCGGTTACAGCAGCTTTGACACGTTCCGAGGCATGGGCGTGCTCAACGTGCCGATTGCACCGGGGCTGCTGTCGGTACGTGCATCGGGGCAGTACGAACATACCGATGGCAACATCCGCAACATCCATCCGGTCGGCGGCGGCAATGGCGGCGAATTCTACACCGGCCGCATCCAGGCGCGTCTGACGCCGCTCGACGGGCTTGTCTGGGATTTCACCTATAGCACCTCGAACGAGGAAATCGGCATGCGCGCCGGGGTGCCGACCGGTTATGTCACCTCGACCTGGACGTCGGTCTATTATCGCCCGACCAACCCCGCGGCGCAGCCCGGCTTCATCGGCAACCCCGATGGCGTCGGCTTTTTTCCGACCAACAACAACCGTGTCAATTTCAACCGGCCACAGAGCGTCGGCAGCAAATATGAGTTCCTCAGCACACGCTTCACCTGGGATCTTGATCTCGCAACGCTGACAGGGGTGCTCGGGCGCATCACGTCCGATGTCTTCAACTATGGCGATGTCGATGGCGCCAGCCCGGACTTCTTTTACGAAGACTTTTTCCTCAACCGTCAGTCGACGAGCGGCGAGCTTCGCCTGCAATCGAACGGCGAGCATTTCTTCAACTGGTCACTTGGCTTTTTTGCCGGCGAAGACACCGGTTTGACCGACCAGTCGACCTATCATGGCGCGGCGAGCCCGATCTGCCCGGCAAGTTTCAACCGCAAGTGCGAGGGCCTTGAAATCACCGGGCTCGATTCCGATAGCAGCACCAACTATCTGGCGTTGTTCGGCGAAACCCGCTTCAATTTCACCGATCAATTGTCGGCAACCGTCGGTCTGCGCTATTCCTATGAGCGCACGTTCAACAAGTCGCAGACTCGATCGAACGGCATCATCACCGGCAACAATGATCGCCGGGCGCCTTTCGAGGATATCTCGCCCAAGTTCACGCTCGCCTACAAGGCCAATGACGACTGGTTGATTTACGGGACGGCATCGCGCGGTTTCAAATCGGGCGGCACCCAGACCAGCGGCAGTGCGCTACTCGCCAATGAATTCCAGCCGGAAACCATCTGGAATTATGAAATCGGCACCAAGGTCGATCTGTTCGACAAGCGCTTGCGGCTCGATTTCGCGGCGTTCTACATGGACTGGAAGAACGTCCAGCAGACCATCCGCTTCCAGTTCATCGAGCCGGGCACCGGTCTGTTGCGTGCCGTCAGCGGCATTTCCAACGCCGGCGCCGCCGAAAGCTATGGTCTGGAAGCGAGCTTCGACGCAGCGATTTCAGACAATTTCAAGCTGAGCGGCCAGCTTGGTTTCAACGAAGCGACCTGGACCGATTTCAAGAACGCGTTGATCGATGGCATCGTCATTGATGTGACCGGCAAGCGCCTCGTCAACGCCCCGCGTTGGACGATGGGGGCGCAGGCGCAATATAATCAGCCCTTGTCCGAGACGCTGGCGCTGTTCGGCCGCGCCGAATGGAATTACCGCAGCGAGGTCTATTCAACGCCGCTGGCCTATCGCTACAACGGCTTCCCGTTCATCGCGCCGGCGTTCCACAACGTCAACCTGCGCGCCGGCGTCGACGTGGGGGCGATGCGTGCGACGGTGTTCATCGAAAACCTGTTCAATGCGCGCTATTTCTCCAACGCCTATGAAAAGGCCTTTTACAGTGGCGTCCAGGTCGAACCTTCCTACCAACGGATCGGCGCTTCGCTCGGCTATAAATTCTAGCGCCAACTGGCTGGGATGTTGAGTCGCCGCGCCCTTGGCGTGAGCGCTATCGGGTTGTCGCTGGGTGGTTTTCCGGTTTCGGCAGCCACCGGCGACAGGCAACATGCGGCGATGTTGCGTCGATCGCCTGAAGCAGCCACGGGTGTCGGCTTGGGCACGGCAGCCGAAGTCGGCTTGCGGACGTGCCGCGACGATCGGTGTCGGGCCGCACGTGCCGTCGATTATGTTGCGGTGGCGCCGGCGAGGATGCAGGACGTCGACGATCTTGTGCTGAAGGCCGGTCGGGTACCACCGACAGCCCTTGGAGGCGCTGTAACGCAATGAGCCGTCGCCGACACCGCTGGCTGCTGCTGCTGCCGTTTGTCTGGCAGATCGCGCTGGTGCCATTCGTCAACGATGTGGCGTGGCGGCCCCTGGGTTTGCCATTCCCGATGGTCTGGCAGATGGCGGGCGTGCTGTTTGCCTCGGCGATCATCGCCATTGTCCATCGCCTCGACAAGCGCGCCGAAGCGCAATGATCCTGGCACTCACTCTGGCCGTGGTGCTCGGCACGATGGCCGGCGCGATCCTGTATGGCCGCCGTCAGTTGCGAGCGTCGAGCGTGACGGAATGGGCTGTCGGCGGACGCCGCCTCGGGATGGTGATTTTCTGGTTCCTGAACGCCGGCGAGATTTACACGACCTTCGCCGTGCTCGGCATTTCGGGCTATGCCTGGGCCTATGGCGCGCCGGCCTATATCGCGCTGACGTCGGTGTCGCTTGCGGCCACGCTTGGCTACTGGTTGATGCCGCGCATCTGGGCCGCGGGACGGTCGCGCAACCTTGTCACCCAGGCCGATTTCTTTGCCGATCATTACAACAGCCGCTGGCTCGGCGTCGTCGTCGCGCTCGCCGGCATTTCGGCCTTGGTCATCTACGTCCAGATCCAGATCGTGGCGCTCAGCCTGGTCGTTCGGCTCACGGTGGGAGACGGCGTGTCGCCATTCGTTGCAGCCTTGATTGCGGCCGTCGTAATGCTGGCATTCGTGTTTTTTGCCGGGTTGCGATCGGCGGCATTTGCGGCCGGCGTCAAGGACGTTCTGATGGTCCTGATCGTCATCGGCTTGTGCGTTACCGTTGCGTCCAAGGTCGGCGCCCGTTCGCTGCCGGACATTTTTGCCATGGCCGAAGCCAGCCACCCCGGCATCGGCCGATTTCCCGGTCGTATCGCCGATTCCGGCCTGTCGAGCACCTGGTTGATGACCGCTGCCCTGAATGTGGCGCTCGGCAACTGGATCCTGCCGCACATGTTCCAGCTCTGCTTTGCCGCTGACAGTGCCGAAACCATTCGCCGCAACGCCATCTGGCAACCGCTTTATTCGCTGTCCTACTTCTTCATCATTGCCCTCGGCTTTGCAGCGTTGCTGGCGGACACGGCACCGCCGGACGGTGATGACAATGCCGTTCTGCTGACCTTTGTTGTCGAAAACTATCCGCCCTGGGCGACCGGTCTGTTTGCCGGCACCGCCTGCCTGTTGGCGCTGGTGCCGGGATCGGTGCTGCTGCTCACGGCGGGGACGATCTTCGGCCGCAACGTCGCCTTGCCGTTGCGCTCGGGAATGGACGACTGGCAGGTGCTGCTCGTGTCACGGGCAGCGATGGTCGGCTTTGCCGGCGTGGCCGTGTATCTGGCGGCCGGCGATGCCAAATCGCTCGTCGAAATCGGTCTGTCGGCCTATGCGGCCATCGGCATGCTGGCGCCGGGGGTTTTCCTTGCCTTCACCTGGCCCCGCGCCCACGCTGCGGGCGTGATGGCGGGCATCGTCGCGGGCTATGCGGCGCTGCTGTTGCCCGCTGCCAATGCCTTTTGGTCGTCCTGGTTTCCCGAATGGGATCATGGCCTGCTGGCGATGGCGATCAATGCCGGGATTGTTGCGCTGGTCTGCAGTGTTTGGCCAGCCCGGCGGATCGCGGTTGCATGACGCGTGGCAACCAAATCACGCGGCGTTGCGCAATGCCACGCACGGGCAGTTCCATCATCATGAGGCACCAATGATGATGCGCGGTGTCGTTTCGGCTTTCGGCTTTGCAAGAGGCCCGTTCGACGTTCGGTCGCGCCAAAAGAAAGCGCAGTTTTCGGTCGTGTTTGCGTTATGAAGGTTGGTGTCAACGTAGAGAGCCATGGCCATGTTGCCCACGCTTGAGTCCCCGCCACCCGGCGTCGCCGAGGACTGGACCTTGCCGCAGGACTGGCAGCGTTTCACGCCCGACCAGCATGCCGTTTGGGACATGCTTTGCGAGCGACAGGCGGCAGCCATGGGTGACTATGCCGCCGAGGCATTTCTACACGGTCTATCTATTCTCGACCTGTCGGGCAGCGGCATCCCCAGGCTATCAGAACTGAACCAACAGCTTGGAACGGCGACGGGCTGGCAGTTGGTGGCGGTGCCCGGCGTCATCCCCAATCATGCGTTTTTTCGTCACCTTGCGGCGCGACGTTTTCCGGTCGCGAACAAACTTCGCTCGCTCGACAACCTCGCTTACAGCGAGGAACCGGATATGTTCCACGACATTTTCGGGCATGTGCCGATGCTTACCAATCCGGTCTTCGCCGACTTCATGCAGGCGTGGGCACAGGCCGGCCTGCGCGCCGAAGGGCTGGGTGCGTCGGATTTTCTAGGTCGTCTCTATCTTCACACCGTCGAGTTCGGGCTCGTCGCCGAGGGCGGGCAGTTGCGTGCCTATGGCGCCGGGCTCTTGTCGAGCCTTGCCGAAACCACCCATGCAATCACATCACCGGATGCGCGACGGATCACGCTCGATATCGGCCGCGTCATGCGCACCGACTATCATTTCGACCGCTTCCAGGAGAGCTATTTCGTCGTCGACAGCTTTGACGAACTGCTGCGCGTCACCGCAGAAACAGACTTCGCTAGCCTTTATGTCGAATTGAGCGCCCTGCCCTTGCTGAAATCCGGCGAGGCCACGGCCAGCGATGTCGTATATCATGCCGGTTGAACATACGGGCGAGGGAGGCACGACGATGCCGATCAGGCATTATCTTGAAGACGGCGTCGATAGCTATGAAGCCCTGATCGATGGCGAAACCATCCAATGGGATGCCGGCCTCTCTTACGCCCGTCACTTGCAGACCGAGCAACTGCTCGCAGCGCAAGTGCCGGTGTCGGACAAGCCCGACGAAATGCTGTTCATCATCATGCACCAGCAGATGGAATTGTGGATCAAGCTGTTGTTGCACGAGGTCGCGGTGGCCATGGGCGATCTGAAGGAAGACCGCCTGGCACGCGCCGGCAAGACGCTCGATCGCATCGTGGTGATTCAACGGCACATGATTCACAGCTGGGAAGTGCTGGCGACCCTGACGCCCCATGATTTCGCATCATTTCGGGGGTTTTTGCGCAAGGCCTCGGGATTTCAGTCACATCAGTATCGCGAGCTCGAGTTCGTTCTGGGTCTGAAGCGCCCCGACCTGATGCTGATCCATGATGGTGATCCCGTTGCGACAGCGCGGCTGGCCGCGGCCCTCGCGGCGCCATCACTTTATGACGAAGTGCTGGCGCTGCTGTCACGGCGCGGGATTGCCATTCCCGTCGATCGGCTGGAGCGCGACTGGCGACAGCCCTATCTGCCGAGCGAAGCCGTCGAGGATGCCTGGCTCCAGATCTATCAGGATGTCGATAACCACTGGGATCTCTATGATCTTGCCGAAAAGGTCGCGGGCATTGAGTATTATTTTCAGGAATGGCGCTTCAAGCACATGAAGACGGTCGCGCGCGTCATCGGCCACAAGACAGGCACCGGTGGATCGTCGGGTGTCAATTATCTCGTCAAGGCACTCAACCTCAGCTTTTTCCCCGAACTCTGGTCGATGCGCACGCGCATGTCGGCGCCGCGCGCCGGCGGCAATTATGCGGCGCCGGATGGCTGCCCCTTTCATGGTTAGGCTCTGGGACATCTCGCAGACACTCGCCCCCGGCGTGCCGGTCTGGCCGGGTGAGCCGGCCTTTGCAATCGAGCCGACGGCAACGATCAGCGCGGATTGCCCGGTCAACGTCGGCGTGATGCACAGCTCGCTGCATGCCGGCACCCACGCCGATGCGCCGCGCCATTATGCCGATGATGGCCCGTCGAGTGCGGAATGTGATCTTGCACCCTATATTGGTCGCTGCCTTGTCATCGATGTCCGTCACGCTGGCCCTCGCGTCGAAGTGGACGATATCGCCTGGCCGGCGCTGAATGGCGCCGAACGCGTCCTGTTTCGGACTTATTCCCGCTTCCCGGCGACCGCATGGGATTCGCACTTCACCGCGATTGCCCCCGACGTCATCGCCCGGCTACACGCGCTGGGCGTCCGGCTGATCGGCACCGATGCCGCCTCGCTCGATCCCGAAACCTCGAAGACGCTTGATGCCCATCATGCCGTCCTTGCCGGTGACCTGCGCATCCTCGAAGGGCTGGTCCTCGATGATGTTCCGCCAGGAGAATATGAATTGATTGCGCTGCCGCTGAAGATTGCCGGCGCCGACGCCAGTCCGGTGCGCGCTATCTTGCGGGAACTCTCTAGGTGACCACGCTTCTGGAACACGCCGAGGCGCTCGATGCCGCCGATCCGTTGCGGCACTTCCGCAGCGAGTTCGCCCTGCGCGAAGGCCTTGTCTATCTCGATGGCAACTCGCTCGGCGCCCTGCCGCATGCGACGAGGACGCGGATCGCCGAAACCGTTGCGACGGAATGGGGCGAGGGGCTGATCACCTCCTGGCTCGGTGCCGATTGGGTCAATGCCCCGCGTCGCATCGGTGACAAGATCGGAAAACTGATCGGCGCGCGGCCCGGCGAGGTCATTGCCTGCGATTCGACCTCGATCAACATTTTCAAGGCGCTGACGGCAGCGATTTCGCTGCAACCGGATCGGTCGGTCATCCTGTCGGAAACCGGCAATTTCCCGACCGATCTTTATATGATGCAAGGCGTGACGGCGTTCAGCGGTGGCCGCATCCAGGCTGTCACTGCGGCAGCAGAGGAAGTGCTCGACAGGCTGGACACCAATGTCGCAGCGCTGCTGCTGACGCAGGTCCATTACAAATCCGGTCTGGTGCGCGACATGGCAGCCGTAACGGCGCGCGCGCATCGTCATGGCGTGCCGGTGATCTGGGACCTCAGCCACAGCGTTGGCGCGATTCCCGTCGATCTCACCGCGGCAAACGCCGATTTCGCCATCGGCTGCGGTTACAAATTTCTCAATGGCGGCCCCGGTGCCCCGGCTTTCCTCCATGTCGCCGGCCGTCATCAAAAGGCGGTCCCCGCTTTATCGGGCTGGTTCGGGCACAATCGACCCTTTGATTTCGACGACGACTATGTGCCGGCCGATGGCATCGAACGCTTCCTGTGCGGCACCCCGCAGGTCCTCGGGCTGGCGGCGCTCGAAACCGGCGTCGATCTGATTGCGCGCGCCGACATGCAGGCACTGCGGCGCAAGTCACAGAAGCTCGCAGACCTTTTCATTGCCGCCATGGCCGAACGCTGCGCCGATCTCGGCTTTGCGCTCGTCAGTCCCCGCGACCCAGGCTTGCGCGGCAGCCACGTCTCATACGCGCACCCGCAAGGTTATGCGATGATGCAGGCGTTGAAGGCGCGCGACGTGATCGGCGATTTTCGCGCCCCGGACGTCATGCGCTTCGGGCTGACGCCGCTTTACCTGCGCTATGTCGATATCGTCACGGCGGTTGAAACGCTCGCCGACATCGCCCGCAGCGGGGCCTGGGACACGCCGGAATATCGTGTCCGTGCCGCCGTGACCTGAGGAAGAACCAATGCTTGAACTCCCCAAGTCGCGGGTTGCCGCGGTGCAGACCAGCCCGGTCTTTCTCGATACCGAACGCACGATCGACAAGGCCTGCGCGCTTGTCGCCGAAGCGGCCCGAAATGGTGCACAGCTTGTCGCCTTCCCCGAAGTCTTCGTTTCGGCCTATCCCTACTGGAACTGGCTGTTGAACCCCATTGACGGCAGCGTCTGGTTCGATCGCCTGTATCGCTCCGCTATCGAGGTCCCCGGTCCCGAAGTCCGGCGGCTGTGCGCCGCAGCGCGCGAGCACGCCGTCACGCTGGTGATTGGCGTCAATGAACGTGATCCCCGACGTGTCGGCACGCTGTTCAACACCAACCTCGTCATCGGGCCCGATGGCGAACTCCTCGGTCGCCATCGCAAGCTCGTCCCGACCTGGGCGGAAAAGCTGACATGGACCGGCGGCGACGGCGCCTCGCTGGTTGTGCACGATACCCCGGTGGGGCCGCTCGGCACGCTGGCGTGCGGCGAAAACACCAACACCCTCGCCCGCTTTGCGCTGCTTTCACAAGGCGAACTCGTCCATGTCGCCAATTACATCGCGCTGCCGGTCGCGCCCGCCAATTACAACATGGCCGAAGCGATCCGCATTCGTGCTACGGCACACAGCTTCGAAGGCAAATTGTTCACGATCGTTGCTTGCTCGACGATCAGCGCTGAAATCATCGATGCCATGGCGGCCGTCCGACCCGAAGCCCGGACGCTGCTCGCCCGGCCCAACAGCGCGTTTTCGGGCGTCATCGATCCGCACGGCAATCTTGTCGGTGACAGCCTTATCGACGCGGAAGGCATCGTCTATGCCGATATCGACCTTGGCGACTGCATCCAGCCCAAGCAGATGCACGACATCATCGGCGGCTATAACCGCTTCGACATTTTCGATTTGTCGGTCAATCGCAGCCCACGCCCACCGGCGCAGTTCCACGATGCGCCCGCCGCCGCTGCCAATGGGGAGGACAGCCAATGAGCAGCCATCCGGCGGCACAGGAACTCGATCTCCGCGACCGGCAACGCGGTCGCTCGCATGTCACCGACACGCCCGTGCTGGAGGCCTTTTACAACAGACTCGAAGGCCATAACGCCGGCGCCTTCTGGAAGCGCGCCAACGCCATCGAGCCGTGGGAACCCGCCAGTCGCTACACCGCGACGCTTTGGAAATATGCCGAGATGCGTCGGCTTTGCCTTGAAGCGATCGAACTCGTTCGGCCCGAGGAGGCCGGCCGCCGGGTCGTGACCCTGTTGAACGATTCCGCTGCTGGCCGAGAAAACACCGCGGTGGTCGGCTGGCTGTTCAGCGGCCTCCAGGCGATGAAGCCGGGCGAGATCACGCCGGCGCATCGCCATACTGCCTCGGCGCACCGCTTCATTATGGAAGGCGGCGGCGCCTATACGGTCGTCGATGGCCATCCGATAACGCTGGGCAAAAATGATTATGTGCTGACCCCCAATGGCTGCTGGCACGACCATGGCGTCGCAGCCGACGGCCAGGTCTCGATCTGGCAGGACGGGCTCGACATCCCGCTGATGAACAGCCTCGAAGCCAATTTCTACGCTGTTCATGATGCGCCGATGCAAACGCCGGCATTCCCCCCGAACGACCTGCCGCTGAGCTATGGCGGCCTGATGCGCCCCGCGGGGGTTGCAGCCTGGAGCAAACCCTATTCACCAACCATGGTCTATCGCTGGGAACAGGTCCGCGATGCGCTGTGGAACTTCGCCAAGGTATCGCCAGGATCGCCATACGACGGCCATATCATGCGCTACAGCAACCCGTTGACCGGTGGTTGGGCGCTCCAGACCATGGGCGCGCATATGCAGCTGCTCGGGCCTGGCCTGCACACGCATGCCCATCGGCACACGGGCAATGTCGTTTACAATGTTGCACAAGGGCATGGCTATTCGATCATCGGCGGCCGGCGGTTCGACTGGCAGGAACATGACATTTTCTGCGTCCCGGCCTGGACATGGCACGAACATGTCAACCTCGACAGCGGCAGCGAGGCATTCCTTTTCTCGTTCAATGACTTTCCGGTGATGGAGGCGCTCGGCGTGATGATCGAGGAAGCCTATGACGACAATGGCGTACACCAGACAATTGCGGTTTGAGCGGGGGTCTTCATGCGTTTCGTCACCTATCGTAGCGGCCAGGAAGCAGCGCGACTCGGGTTGCAGCACAATGGTCTGGTTATCGACGTGGCGCGCTTTGGTGCCAATGTCGGTCTGCCGCTCCCCGACACCATGCTCGGCTTTATCGACCTCGGCCCGGTTGCGGTTGCAGCGCTGAAAACCAGGCTCGAAAAGGCCGGTGCCGGCGACTTTATCGGCGCTTCATTCCCCGCCGGCAATGTCACCTTGCTCGCGCCGATCCCGCGACCGCGCAAGAACATCTTCGGGATCGGCCTCAACTATACCGAACATGTTGCGGAATCGGCCCGCGCCCTCGACACATCGGCGGCGCTGCCTCAGCAGCCGGTGATCTTTTCCAAGCCCCCCACCGCCGTCATTGCCTGGAACGACCCTGTCCGGCACGACGGCGACGTGACCCAGCAGCTTGATTGGGAAACCGAACTAGCCGTCGTCATCGGCCGCACCGCCTGGCGCGTCGCGGAGGCCGACGCGCTGGATTATGTCTTCGGATATACCATCATCAATGACATCAGCGCCCGAGACTGCCGCCGCGCCGGGCAATGGATCGTTTCCAAGGGGCAGGACAGTTTTGCCCCGATGGGCCCCGCAATCGTCACGACCGACGAGATTGCCGATCCGCACTGCCTTTCCATCACGACACGCGTCAACGGCGTCGAAAAACAGAACGGCAACACCCGCTTCATGCTGTTCAACGTCAATGCATTGATCGCCGATATCAGCCGGGTCATGACGCTCGAACCCGGCGACATCATTGCCACCGGCACCCCGGCCGGCGTCGGCGCCGGCCGCCAGCCCCGCCCGAATTCATGTGGCCAGGCGATGTGCTTGAATCGCACATCGAAGGGATCGGCACGCTGTGCAACCCGATCATCAATGCGAAAGCCAGATGATGAATCGCCCGCATCGTATCGGCCAGATCGTCTCCAGCTCGAACCTGACGATGGAATCCGAAATTCCGGTCTTGCTGCGCGCGAAAAGCCATTTTTGCCCAACGATGTCGACAGAACCACAGATAAGCGCATTTCGAGCGCATTTTGGTGGGGTGCAGACTTGCGACTTCAATCGCAAATCGCCGTAAGTCCTTGAACAAGAATGGTGCGCGACGCAGTAGTTGGCGAACCGGTCTCGCTCGGATTTTCCCTGTTATCGACGCTGAACAGGGAAATGTGTCATTTTTCGACCCAGAATGAGTGAAGGCGTGACCCGTTTTTTCATCCCGATACAGCCACTTAGTTGATGAATTCCCTGTTCGGCGGAACAGGGAATTTACTCTCCCCGGAACAGGGAAGTGGATACGCGTAACAGGGACGCCGGATGTGCAATCAGGGATCATTATCTTCTGCGCGCGAGCACGACATAGCTGCCGGCTGGCTTAGCATGACGAATGCGACCCTCATCACAGCTATTGAACAATACGGGAACATCTGTTAAATGTCATGTTAACGAGATAAAAGTCCTGGGGGTCACGACCGAAAGGATTGACCTTGGTAAGCACCCGGCACGAGATCATTTACAGACCACCTGCAACGCTTAAACCATACGCTCGTAACGCCCGCACCCACAGCAAGAAGCAAGTGCGGCAGATCGCCGACAGCATCGAACGATTCGGCTTCACCAATCCGGTATTGGTTGCCGATGACGGCACCATTATCGCGGGGCACGGCCGAGTGCTGGCGGCGAACTTGCTCGCGATGGCCGAGATCCCGACGTTGGCACTTTCCCACCTTAGCGAAGCCGAACGACGGGCGTACATCATCGCCGACAACAAGCTGGCGCTCAATGCTGGCTGGGACAGCGAACTCCTAGCGCTCGAACTTCAGGGCCTGATCGACCTCGAGTTTGACGTTGAGCTGACAGGGTTCAGTTTAGCCGAAATCGATCTCGTGCTTGACGATGCGCGAGAGGCGGCGAGCGATACGCCGGCCGGCCCGGAGGACGCCATTCCGGCGTTGCCAAGCAATCCTGTCACTATCCGCGGCGACCTTTGGCTGCTTGGTCGCCATAAGTTGGTCTGCGGGGACGCGCGAAGCCAGAGCGACTATGCTCTGCTGCTCGGCAACGAGGCCGCCGACCTAGTGTTTACCGACCCCCCCTATAACGTCGCGATCGATGGCCATGTCTGTGGCTCAGGTTCGGTGAAGCATGCTGAGTTCGCGATGGCCTCGGGCGAAATGAGCGAGGCCGCGTTCACAGCCTTCTTGAGTGCTTCCTTAGGGACGATGGCGAGACATTGCCGCGATGGGGCGATCGCTTTCGTCTGTATGGATTGGCGGCACATGAGCGAGATGCTCGCCGCGGGGCAACAAGCTTTCACCGAGCTCAAGAACCTCTGCGTTTGGAACAAGACCAACGGAGGCATGGGGACGTTCTACCGCTCGAAGCACGAACTGGTGTTTGTGTGGAAGGTAGGCACTGCGCCACATACCAATACGTTCGGGCTTGGAGATACTGGGCGCTATCGGACCAATGTCTGGGACTATGCCGGTATCAGCAGTATGAGTGCGAGCCGCGGGGAAGAGCTGGCGATGCACCCGACGGTCAAGCCGGTCGCACTTGTTGCTGACGCGATCCGCGATTGCTCGAAGCGTGGCGAGATTGTCCTCGATGCGTTCGGCGGCTCCGGCAGCACGCTGATTGCCGCCGAGAAGACAGGCCGTTCGGCGCGACTGATTGAGTATGACCCAGGCTATTGCGATGTCATCGTCAATCGCTGGCAGCGATTGACTGGCAAGCGGGCAACGCTCGAAGCGTCCGGACTCCCCTTCGAAGATGTCACGGACGAGCGTATGGGTGTCGCGACAACCATGGCTGCCGAATGAGTCTGGAAGATTCAGAGCCGCCACACAACGGCGTCGTGGCCTATGAGGTGGGGTATCGCCGACCTCCGCCGCAGCATCGATTCAAGAAGGGGACGTCCGGAAACCCGAGTGGTCGACCAAAGGCTAACAAGCGCGTCTCGCCAAATATCCCGCCTCCCCTGGCAGACCACCTCGCTATCGACAGCGTCTTGCTTGGCGAAGCATACCGCCCCGTACTGCTGCGTGAGGGCGACAAGCCAGTGACGTTGTCGGCAGTTGAAGCCGTGTACAGATCGTTGGCTTTGGCAGGGCTTAAGGGGAACCGGCTGGCAGCCAAAACCTTCGTCGAGCACGTCGAGAAAGCCGAGACCCGGCGCCGAACGCAAGCGATCGAATTCATTGACACGGCGAATAAGTATAAGGCTGAAGCTATCGAAGCGATCGAGTTCGCGCAAAGCCGCGGTCTTCCGGAGCCTAAGCTTTATCCGCACCCTGACGATATCGTCCCTGGCGATGACGGAATGCCGGTCACTGTTGGCCCTAGGACGGCAGCCGAACTGGCGCATTGGAAGAAGCTCCAACAAAGGGCGATCGATGCCGATGGCACGATCCGAGACAACCTTGCGAGCTGGAAGTCAAAGGCGAAACGAGATGCGGGATTGAAGCCATTCTTTTTCAACGAGATTGTGTATGAGCATCGCATTCGACTGATGCTGCGATTTGTGGCGCCCGATGAATGCACGCGACGCGCACACCGCTATCGTCGACCGAATTCAAACGACATCAACGCGTTTGTGGTCGCCAACAAGACAAAATATCGCCTCCATGACGACCTCACGGAAGCCGGACGACATAAATTTATCCGGGAAATCGAGCAATACGATCGTGACTTGCGCAAGCATTCTAACAGGTAGGTGCAGTTCCATCGCAGCTTGTGTCGTCGATCAGAGCGGGCGGGCCATTCACGATAATGAGGCATGATTCAGCTGATGTCGCACCGCATTAGGCAGTGACCGCGGTGCACGCATGTCGGCCTCGCAAAAAGGCGGATCTCTGGCCGTTCTTGGCGCCAGGAACCTAACGCGGCCTCATGCGTTATGTGAGCCGCGCGGGAGTGGGAACACTATTTTCGTTTAGCGACATTGACAGCACGTAAAGAGTTTATAAGAGGTAAATATCAATTGCGTCTTGTCGATCGGAGGATCGAGCAATGCGTGAGAAACCTGGGGGGTGTGTAGCTTTGCCTAATCAAGAAATGCCGGCGCCGTTCGCTAACGATGCGAATGCTCCGCCAATGGCTTCGCTGATTGGCCTCGATGAAACTGTTAGCGAGACGATCAGACTGTTTCTCGAGATTCTGGGGTGGGCAACCCAGGCATACAAAGCGATTGACGATCTCCCGGAAGAAGCCTTTCGCATCGCATTTGTTGACGACCATCAGTTTCAGACCCACGCACCGGAAATCTTAAACCGCAAAATTGCGCCTCCAGCCATAGTGGTGATTGGGAATTCACCCATTTTGCCTGATTATGGCCGTGCAAATGCCAAGTTATATCTGCTGACTTTGCCGCTCGATATTGTCAAACTTGAAAATATTGTTTCTGAATGTTGAAAGATTCGATACCGCAATAAATTATTTGCCAGATTGTTATGGACAGCCCAGAATTTGCCACGCAAGATGCCAAGGCTTCGGGGAGGGAAGCACTATAATTTACCTAGGCTGGAGGGGCATTCGTCGTGGCGCATGAAGATCCGTCGTCCGTAAAAAGGCATCAATCTCCAGTAAATCGGTCAAAAAAAGCTCTCATTGCCGATCTGAAGCAGAAAATTTCACACATTTCCAAGACGCTTGTTGAAGTTTTCGAAGAGATTGATAGCATTGATGAGCCGTCAAACATAACTGCTGCTGAGCAGACAGCATTGGCTGTCACTCGTCTTCGTAAGATTGTTGCAATACGAAAGCGTAGGAACCATGCGTTTCCAGAGCATCATTTCGCTGACCCAGCCTGGGACATGATCCTTGATCTGACAATCGCGATGGCTGAGAATCGTCGAATTTCAGTTTCTAGCCTATCTTTGGCTGCAAATGTGCCAACGACGACGGCCTTACGCTGTATAAACCAGTTAAAGGACGAGGGATTAATTGTTATTGTACCCGATCCAAAGGATGGACGGCGCAGGTACACCCAGCTTTCAGAAGCGATCTACGAACGAATGATAAAGTTTGGAACGGTTGCCTCTGAAAAATAAAAATTTCAATCAGTCTATAGTTTACTGGAAATCCATTTCCAAATGATACTATGCATTTTTATTGACCGCGATGGGAGTCGCCGCCTTCAATAAAAGTGTTTCAACTACCGATTGATTCAAATAGCTTTCAAACGTAACCATTCGATGTTTGAAATCCTTCATCGACACCGGCCGGGCGGGATGGTCGTCATTCCAGACCGGATAATAACTGCATCTAAGTCTTCGGCGCAGATGAGTAACTCAAACTGCGCGCGATCGAAAATTTCATAGTACGAAGTCCGTAGCCTGGAGAAATGTGAGCCCATTTCCTACGACATCGAAGGTGAAGTCGGCGATGCGGTCTCCGTCCAAGTCACCGCTGACCGAGAACACGCCAGAATTCAGCTGGTAGCGGAGCTCGCCCCCCTGGCCCGAAAACGTCCCGTTGTCGATGAACAGGAAGGACTGGTCCCCAGCGAGGATGCCAATGGTATCGATGCCTGAGAGATCGATGCGATCGCCTTCCGAGCGGCTGAAGTCGGTGATCAGATCGCGAGCCCCGCCGGTACCAAAGTCGCTGGTCGAAACGAACTGGAACAGGTCAGCACCGCCCCCGCCCGTCAGTCGATCCGCACCTGCTCCGCCAACCAGCCTATCAGCACGAGAAGACCCGATCAGATGATCGTTGGCGCTTGAACCAATGAGCTTTTCGATGCCTCTCACTGTGTCCCGTCCTGCACCACCGGTATCCTGCGCTGTCGTTAGCGCCAGGCTAACAGTGACCCCAGCACTGGCGCCGGCGTAGCTCAACGTATCGAATCCAAGCCCGCCATCGATCATATTGTCACCAGCATTGCCTGCGAGCACATCGTCGAACGTGGAGCCGGTCAAATTTTCAAAGTTGATGAGTGTGTCGTTGCCGCCACCGCCGGTTGCCTGCACCTCACCTTGCATTGCTAGACTGACCGTTACACCTGCAATTGCACGGCTATAGCTGACGGTATCGCTACCGGCGCCACCATCCAGGATATTGTCGTTGCCATCTCCGCCCAGCGTATCATTAAATGCCGATCCGGTCAGATTCTCGAAGTTTCGGATCGTGTCGTGTCCGGCACCGCCAGTCGCCTGCATGGTCGTCGCGGCGAGACTGATGTTCACCCCGGCCGAGGCCGCTGCATAGGTCAGCATGTCGATACCAGCGCCTCCGTCGAGGACATTGCTGCCGGTGTTGCCAGCTAGCGTATCGTCGAACGCCGAACCGGTCAGGTTTTCAAAGTTGAGGAGTGTATCGTTGCCGGCAGCGCCTGTGTTCTGGGCTCTGCCCTGCAGAGCAAGATTGACCGTCACCGTAGATGGTGCGTGCTCGTACGATACTGTGTCGGTACCAGCGCCGCCATCAAGGACGTCATTGCCGAGACCGCCCTCGATCATGTTGCCAGCGGTGTTACCGGTGAGAGTGTCAGCAAACGCAGAGCCAAGCAGGTTCTCGAAGCTTCTAAGCGTGTCTATACCGGCACCACCAGTGTTCTGAGCAGTCAGAAGGCCAAGGTTGACGGCTACGCCGCTGTCGGCACTGGTATAGCTCGCAGTGTCGATGCCAAGCCCACCGTCGAGCAGATCATTTCCGGCACCGCCTTCAATGATGTTGACGCCGGCATTGCCGGTCAGCCTGTCGTTGAAGGCTGAACCGATGATGTTTTCGATGCTGGTAAGGGTATCCGAACCGGCTCCACCAGTGGTTTGAGGGCCGGCCACGGTTAGGTTGACGGTGACCGCGGTTGTCGCCTCACGGTAGCTTGCAGTGTCGAAGCCCTCACCACCATCGAGAATGTCGTTGCCGCCACCGCCCTGCAAGACATCGTTACCGCCAAGGCCAAGAAGTGTGTCGTTGCCAGAACCGCTGGAGATGACGTTCGCGAGCGCGTTACCTGTCCCGGTGAATGGTGCCGTGCCGGTAGAGCGCAGATTTTCGACATTGGCGTTGAGCTCATAAGCGGCAAGTGCCGTTGCGACCTCATCAACCCCTTGACCAGGAAGCTCCAAGACAACGTCATTTGCGGACACGACATGGAAGCGATCGTCGCCATCACCCCCGCTCAGTAAGACACCAAACGAAGTTCCAGTCAGCGTGTCTGACCCCGGCGTGCCGTATACGTCATCGTTGTCGACACCTCGCACCGTTATCCTGACAGTTGCTGTGCTCGTTTGCCCGGCGGCATCAGAGATTGTGTAGCGAAACACATCATCGGCAGACTGGTTGGCGCGGAGTGCGTCTTGTGCGTCAGAGTCAGCAAAATAGACGAGGGTCTGAGAGGCTGAATCAAAAACGACGCGGCCGTGTGTGCCGGCAGTTGTAACGTCGATCACCTTGCGCGTGTCGCCGCTATCGACGTCAGAGTCGTTAGCAAGCAGCAAGCTAATAAGGTTGTCGGTGTGATCGTCCTCATCGAGAATAGCGATGTCGTCCCTGGCGTCAGGCGCTTCATTGGCGTCTAGGACTTTGACGACCAACAGCTGATCATTAGAACTAAGTCCATCCGAGACTCTTACGATCAGTTCGTAAAGTCCATCGCCGTTAGCGTTGGCAGGACGCTCATAATCTGGCGCCCCGATAAAACGAAGCTCGCCTGTTTTTGCATTGATTTCAAAGGCATTGCTATCGGCACCTCCAGCGACCGAAAAGGCGAGATCTTGCCAGATATCGGCATCGCTCGCCCATACGGTTTGCACCTCAAGCTGATTTTCAGGAACCAAAATGACGGTGTCCGATGCGATGCTCGGCGCCGCGTTTATGGCAGCAACAATTGGTACAATGACGGTCGCCGTCGATATGCCCCCGTGTCCATCATCGACGGTATAGACAAATGTTGCCAACCCGCGCGCGTTATCATCGATCTTGAACAGGATCGAGCCATCGAGAGCCTCGACGGTACCATTAACGGCGTCTGAAATCGAACTGATGACAAGTGTATCACCGTCGATGTCCGAATCATTGTTCTGCAAATCGCCAAGAGCGAAGCGAATGGTATCGCCTGCCAGGGTCGGAGCGCTGCGATCGTTCTGAAGGATCGGTCGATCGTTCGCGCTTTGGACGATGATCGTCACCGATACGGGATCGGACGCGACCTCGCCTTCGTTAACAAAATAGGAAAAACTATCCGATCCATTGAAGTTCGCGTTTGGCACATAGCGGAAGCTCCCATCCGGAGCCAAGCTTAGCAGGCCATTTTTTGGCGCACTGGCGAGCACCGTTGCCAGCGTATCGCCATTAGAATCACGATCGTTGTGCAATATGCCTTCCGATGATGCGATCCTGAGCTCACCATCTTCACTCATCAGGTACGTGTCAGAGGCCGCAATAGGTGGCGCAACGTTGCTCGAGACATCAGCTATATCTATCTGCGGCGTCGGAGCGAGGTTTCCCTCAACTGTCGATCCCAGACCATCGAAGGCAAAGCCAAAGCCGGTTCGGCCGGCAGGTTTGTTATGAACAACGTTATCTTCAAAGCCGACACCGTACAGAACCGACCAGCCACCGGTGTTTTCGCCATCCTTTGAAAAAACATCGTGTTTCGTATTCAGTTGGTACAAATCATTCCACTTCAGTGAAATTAGCGTTTTGCTATTGTGCTGACCAAATACATCATTATATCCAACGTTTGTGCGCTCCCCGGACACGATGTTATTGTGAAAAATGATGTTCGAAATATCGAATTTCTGATTGTCGCCAGACAAGCTTACCGTTGGGCTTGGTCCATTCACGCCCTGAAAATTGTTTCCAATAACAGCAACGCCGTGGACAACTGAATTGCTGCCAACACCAAACAACGTGGTTGTCGTCTCGGTCGACAGTGCGTTGTATGCAATGATGGAACCGTTGGCATTCGGCGCGTTGACGTTCACCGGATACCGTATCGATAAATTATGTAAGTCAGAACCTACAAGCAGGTAACCGGCCACGAAACCACCTGGTGTTGCATCGGCCTCGATTCCACGGATCCGGAATACGTTCAGGTCGGTCGAAAACGCGGTCAGCGCACGCCCGGTGCCACTAAAATCGGCCTGAGTGACCCAAACATCTGGAACCTGGAAGGACACCGTATTCTGGTCGTGACCCTCAAAAACAACGTCGTGCAACCACAGCGCATCGCCGGTCTGCCCCCGCACGATTGCTGTGGTCGCGCCATTCATCGGGGCTCGATCGAGGGTCACGTCTTCGATCTTGATGAAGTCTGCAAAGGCAATCGAATTCTTGCCGTCGATGGCGCCCGTAAGGCGGACGGCATCGATCGAGGCGGCCGGGTCGCGCGTCACTGTGAGCCAGACATTGTCGGTTACGGCCTTTGCCGCCGTCAGGCTGCCGTTCACCCAAGTATGGGTGCCGGCGGTCAGTCGAATTTCTGAGTTGTCGAGGTTCGCGCGGCCGTACGTTTGTTGATTGAAGGTCTGGCTCGCCTCCAGCGCCGCGGCAATCGTCTTAAAGGGAGACGCTGCCGCTAAGAGGGGATCCGAGCTGACGATGCCTGCACCCGCCGACGTACTGAGGTCCACATAAGCAAATGATTTGCCAAATGATCCATCCGCATCGAGTAGATAGACCTGATCGGTAAAGGCGGCCGGGTTGCCCGGCATTGACCCATTCGGGGCACTAGCATGCACTTGGCCGATATGGTCGATTATCTCCGCTCTAACCGTAATCAGATCGCCTTCCGTTAGGCCAGAAGTCGAAATCCGAGCATTGTAGCTATAGACTGGCTCCGCATCGCCCTTACCCCAAGTCGACAGTGTAGCCTGGCCTACCAAGACGGCGACTTCGATTCCGTGTTGATCGCGAGCGACGAAGCGGACAGCGGCAACCTCCCCGGCCTCGGTTGCGAATATGCTACCCGCCACAACTTCGACGTGAATGAAGTCATTCACTATTTGCTGGTCAGGGGTAACGAATTTGCCAACTGAAGTTGCATCATTCGCTGGAACACTCGAATCATTTTGGACCGTGAGATTTTCAGTACCAGTTGATGCTATTGTTTGAGATCCAGATCCTAAAATAGCCCAGCCTTGACTGATTGATGCAACAATTACGCTATTTGTGAATAATTGATGAGAAAGCGCCACATGGACCATTAGGTCGTCACCGACTATCTTGTGGTCAAGATCGCCGTCCAGCGGAAATGGTTTACGAATTACAGCCGTACCAATAACTTCACGGACTACGCCACTAGCTTCGGTCACCTGCAATTTGAGCCTAGGGGACGTTTGACTCATCAAATCGTAAGCAACCGGAACGTCTGCGCGACCGAGCCCTTCGAGTGTAATCCAAGCTGACCAGCCGTCCGGCGCCACGCGGATAGCTTTTACGGTTCCGTCTTGAACTGCCATGGTCCCTCCAACGGGATATCTGAGGAAGATCTGACGTACCGATCCACATCATGGTTAACGTGCGGGCGGAGCCTCCTTTAACTTTGCGGCTGAACGTTAACGAAGCTGCGGCCAAGTTCTCGACATGGTCGCAACCCGTTCGACCAGCGATCTCGTTGAAAAGTCGTGTTTCTGCGCATGATCTAGCGCCCAGCTTCTCCGTGATGGGGGCTTAGAGTCCGATCCTTGGAGGGGACGGAAGATGAAGCGAACAAGGTTTACGGAAGAGCAGATCGTCGGCCTCTTGAGGGGGACCGAGGCTAGGGCGACGATGCCCGATCTGGCCGGGCGGCAGAGCGTTCCGGAGGTCGCGATTTACAAACAGAATGCGACGTTCAGCGGTCCGTAGAAGTCAGAGACCATACTCGGATACCTGTTGTCGGCGCAGCCGACCGCTGAACGAACAACAGGTCATGGCGCTCTCTTGGAGGCAGCCAGCGAGTGCGAAATTTTTCGCTGTCCTACACGGAACAAATAAGGAACATAAGGTGCGAAAGGAGTCGCCCATGATCATAATCGACAGCTCATTGCTCACCGGGCTTGCTGCTCTGGTTACCAGCCTCTCCGGCCTGGTATGGGCCTTTCGGCGCAAGCGCTAGGCTATGGCCGACAGGTGCTCAGCCATTCGGTGCCGACTGATCGAAGCGGCTTCCAAGCTCAAGCAGCAACCTTGCCACTGTCTGTGCGTCCGATGTTTCGGTAGGCGCGCGTGCGGCCCGAATGCGCTCCCAGCATTCTGCCGGCAGCGTCAGACTTCGCTGAACCAGACCCCGCTCGCGCGCCCGATCAGCGGCACGCTGGTTGGCCAGCCGGCGTGCAACAGTCTGGTCCGGGTGCTTGGCCGGTCGACCGCGTGCCATCGTTATTCGGTCCAGCGCGGATCTGGTCGCAGGATCTGCATGATCCCGAAAGAGACATTGCTCCAGGTTGCATATTCCCGGAATTCGCCGGCGGCATTGGCTCGGTCCATAAAGCGACAGACCACGTACTTGGCGTCCTCGCCATAGGTATCAACAAGGTTCCGCGCCATCGTTTCGAGTTCGGCATCGGATAATGGTGAACCACCCACGAATTTCATGATCTGAACTCCTGGTCGCTATTCTTACGCATATGGAGCGATGTAGGAAAGTCGCGAACATCGTATTTCTTGATTGCGCTTGCCTTCAAGACAACAGCCATGTCCGACCTCGCGGCGGATTCAGACAGTTGATGCCTGCTAAAGTGTGGTCGCGACGGCTACCGAGTTGTCCGTCCTGACGACGCGTTCCATTTCGACACTTTTGTGCGTGTCTCAGCAAGCATGGCATCGAGCGCAGCGCGATCGAAGGTTCGCCCGCGCATTACCACGACCCGAATGGCACGCGTTGCCGCGATGTCCTCCAACGGATTGCGATCGAGAAGAACAAGGTCGGCAGCCTTACCTGGAGCGATGACACCGTATCGATCGAGTTTGCCGAACCAGTCTGGACCTGCACGCGTCGCTGAACGGAGGGCCTGGGAAGGCGTAAGGCCATATTTGACGAACAGAGCCAGTTCGTCGTGGAGGCTGCTGCCAGGGTAGTCAAAGCTGTTGAGGAAACCGGCGTCCGTGCCGGCCATGACTGTCACGCCGGCCTTTTGCAGCATTGGCAAGATCGCTGCCATGCGGTCGAAGTGGTCGTGCCGGGCGGCGATTTCGGCAGGCGTAGCGTTCGCCGCTCGCTGGACGCGCCATTCATAGGTCTTGCGCAGCCCCGGTCCGATGTAGGCGAGATCATCGTCATCCGTATGCGTTTGCTGATCCAGGTGCGCCGTGATGTTGCTGATGTTGAGCGTCGGCGTCACGAAAACGCGGTTCGCAGCCAAGTTGCCGTATGCGGCCATCGCTGTCGCCGCATCAAAGCCCTTATCGATGCGCCGGTTAGCCTCAGCGCGGTCGATACGCCCCGCTGCAAAATCAGCGGCAATCAGTGCCTCATCTTTCACGCCTGCCTTATAGGCGTAATCCATATGTTCGATTGAGCTGATCCCTGCAGCGACAGCCTGTCCGACGGTATCCTGCATGGGAATATGCCCGGACACGCGCAGGCCTGCGGCCCGCGCCTGGGTGACCGCAAAGAGGAACAGTTTGGGATCGAGGGTGCTATCTGTGATCTTGACGAAGTCGACGCCGACGCGTTTCTCATGCGCAATCGCGGCATCGACATCAGCCTGGCTGCCGACCTCAATTGTCCCTTTCCAAATAGGCTTGAGCCCTTCAAGTTTTGCCCCCGACGTCAGCAACCGCGGTCCCAATAGCGTGCCCTGTGCAATCGCATCGCGCCACGCCAGAACCTGGTCTGGCAGATCCCCCGAGCAGTCACGGATCGTCGTAACGCCGTTTGCAATATAGAGCGGCAGAAGCGCCTTGTTTTCCTCGATCAGTTCGGGACCACCGCCAAAGTGGACGTGCATGTCCCACAGGCCAGGTATGAGGTAGCGGCCTTTGCCGTCGACCTGCGCGCCCGTCCGCCAGGTCTTGGCGATCTGCGCATCGGCACCGACCGCAACGATGGTTCCGTCGCGCCACGCCACCGCCTGATTGTGCAGGATCTGCCCACTTTCGACATCGATCACTGCGACGTGGCGAACGATACCTTCAGACGACGGTGCGGCGGCGCATGCCGAAGATATCGCAAGACCGGCGAGAAAGGCCAAAACGGGTTTCATCCGACCGACCCTATCTCTGAAACATGGCCCGGTCGACCAGGGCGCTCCATTCAATGGCGATTCTGGACGGGTGCCGATCTTCGCGCGGGTCGATGTCTTCAATCTGCCAGGGTTTTGAATAACATCGTCGCACGGTGATCAGTGAGTAGTATCGTTGCGAGGCAGCCGCTGGAGTTCGGTTATGCGGTGCAGGATGCTGGTCCAGGTGCGATGGCCTTCGAGGTCGCCCGCTTCGAGAAGTTGGTCCGCCCGCATCGCCGCAGACAACGCGGCCATGTCGCCATAGCGGCCAATCTGCTGATTGGCGCAGGCCCAGAGCTCCCAATCGGTCAGCACTGTCGCTCGTCCCTTTGGCCCTACTTAAGTCGCTGCAGACCATCGCCGAAACCCCACCGGCTTGGCAACGCGGTCATGAATCATGCGATTCGGGCACAACACGGCAAAACCGGCCACTGCGTTTAGAGCGATCTGTCCCAACCCACTAAAATTTATGGTTAAATTAGCCATACATCGTTCGCATTGACTCAATGTTCTATATTTGTTCTCATTTCGCTATGAAAACTGTCGAACACGCCCGTCTCGCCGAGCATATTGATGCTGCCCTAGCGGCGATGGCGCCATCAACCGCGAGCCGACTAATCCATCCCGATGCGGCTCAGCGCCGAACTGCGATTGCCATCATGGCGCAAACGCTCGCGGCTCGAATTGAAGCTGGTCGAGATTGGTCATCGGCTCGTCAGTCTGCGTCGCCGTATCTGCCTATTGACCTGCAATGATGCCCATTCTCCCCGAGCAACACGTCGCTTGCTATCGGTTACAACCTCGTCATAGTCAGCCTTGGCAATTGATTCTTGGGGGTAATTTTATGAACGCAATGCGCAACCTGGCGGCTGTCTGTGCGGTATCTGCACTTGTGGGTGGTGGATGCTTTGCACAAACCGCCGCCGCTCCGGTCGCAAAGCCGGCGCCTGCTGCCGCGCCAGTTGCCGTTGCTCCGGCAGCGCCTGCGGCAGTCGCACCGGCCGCGGTCGCGCCCGTCACTGCAGCCCCCGCCGGCGCGGCGCCGCTGTTGCGCCAGGGAACCGAAATCAGGCTTAAGACGATGAGCCCGCTCAGCTCGAAGTTCTCCAAACTCGGCGATCGCTTCGAATTGCTGACCACCGAGGACCTCAAGGTGAACGGCCAGGTCGTCATTCCGGCGGGCACGCGCGGTGTTGGTGAAGTCACCAAGGTCGAGAAGAAGGGCGCATTCGGTAAATCGGGCAAGCTCGATACTCGCGTCGTCTATCTGGCGCTTGGTGATCAGCGCATTGCGATGACCGGCCAATCCCATGAAGCCGGCGCCGGCGGAACCGCAGGCACTGTTGCCGCTGCCGTCCTCGTCGGTGTCTTTTCGGCATTCGTAACCGGCAAGAGCGCAGAGTATCCGGCTGGCACCTCAATGGTGGCCTATGTTGAAAACGATACGCCAGTCACCGGCCGCTGATCGCGTCGAAAACCAATCAGTTAGCACTGATATCGTTCGATCAAGAAAAGCGTGAGGGTAACTTTGCCATTGCACTGTCCAATCGGGCGAGACCGCCTCAGTCAGATCATTGCGTTTGCAGATTTAACGGCCAAACTCCCGCGATAGCGCCAAGCGAAGTCAGTCGCTTGCGAAGGAGGCATCGATGGAGCTTACCAAAAGCGAAGTTCGCACCTTGCTGGCAAACCGTGATGGGCGTGCGCGTGGAGCGCTTGATCGAAAATGGCGAGCAAAGCTAGGAGGCGCAGCGATTGCTGACGTTCCAGATCCGCTTGCCCATCAAACGGCCAACTTCGGTCGCTTCGACGAAGCCGCAACACGGGTCTCGGCGCGCAGCCTTTCGGATCTGGTGAGGGCAGGCATAACACCATCCACGGGGCTCGGCAGGCAACCTCTGGCCGCAAATAAGCTTACGACTCGCGAGTTCGAGCTACCTACTCTCAAAAGCGACATCGACTTGGCCATACGCCAAGTTGTTCCACCGCCAGGTCAGACGACACAGGTGATGTTGCTTAAAAAATCTCCAGTAACGATCTTCACACCCCCTTATGCGTGGTGGGAACGCCAAGCGTGGTCCGTCCATTTCCAAGGTGGAAGCATCAAAGATAATGCCTCCTACCTTAGCGGTGATATAGGGCGTGTCGGGGCGCGCCTGTGGGGTCAAAACCTCAGCGCTACAGACAACAGCGCTTTAGATCTGTTTCGAAGCAATGGCATCCTTCTGCCCTACACTATGCCGAAAACTGGCATACCGTTGATCGAAGTTCGACTTAGTGCCAATTTCTGCGAGCATTCGATCCAAACGAGCGACGAGTTCGGAATTTCGAGCTGTTTGGTGTTTACACGTGAGCATTTAGAATGCGCATTTATTTGGAAATTCGAAGATGAAGTCTTGCAGGGCTCATCCTCCGTCTCGCTCGTGCCCGGCCTCTACACGGCCTCCACCACTTTTTCGAGCTTCGGCGGCGATGGTAAGGCGATATTTGCGAGCCCTGGAGACACCCGCAACATTCAGGTCTACCCCAAGACAAAAATTCCACAGGGCGCGCAGGTTTGGCTTTATATCGGAACACAATGCCGTGTTGGCGCCGCATTGAATGACGTGTCGACCAGTGCGTGGATCAATTCCTCATGGTCGATCACGGAAGTCGCCGTAGTGACACTTTCAATCTAGGACTTGTCGTCAATAAAATCAGATGAATGGCTGGCCGCATCTGCGACCTGCTCAGCATATTTGCGCATTTGATCGGCCGAGGCTGTCACCGATTGCCTTTGCGGCTCACTTTGAGGCCGTATCTTTTTCAAATCAGGGTGATTTCTGGCAGGCTGGCGCATCACATCCTCCGATAAATGAGGAGCTCAAGGCTCTACATTAGCGCGTCCAGCAGTTCTACTCTTCACCGAGCGCGACGTCGAGTCGAGCACCGTATGAACCTAGCCAGGCTTTGGCCTAACTTTGCCGTAGAGATGTCCAAACGGGCGGGCCCACCGCATTTTCCCAGGGGATGCAATGGCGATACCACGCGGAATAACAGTAGAGCACGTCCGAGCTGCGATGCGGCAGATCCAGCGGGACGGGGTTCCGCCTGGCGCGGACTCAACGCGCTATGATGTCATTGATCCCGAAACAGGAAGGGCTTTGCCACCAAAGCTCGTGCTGTCGATCGCTGCCGAATTAGCGACCGGAAAGAAGCTTCTAAGAACCGCCTTTTCGGGCGGTGTTCAAACCAACGAGCCGCTTGAAGCGTTGGGCTTTGACATCGTCGAGAAGGGAAGCGCCGTCGATATGGTCACCGTCGACGATATCGTGCCGGGCCAAACGCTGACCAACGATCAGATTGTCGCTGCATTCAAGGTCGGCAACTCCGGTGGAATGCGGTGGTCGAGCACCGTCGGGTCGCTGGTGCTTATCGCAGACCATACCAAAGCGCTCTACGACGATCGCTGGGATGGCAATGTGCTTTACTACACCGGCATGGGTCGGCTTGGCGATCAGAAGCTGACTGGCCAGAACCTTCGGCTTGCCGAGCAGGGTAAGACCGCGACGCCTGTCCACCTCTTCGAGGTATTTAAGCCCAACCAGTATGAGTACCGCGGCGAGGTCGAACTTGCGGCTCCAATGCAGGAGATGCGCCAGCCAGACGACAATGGTGATTCTCGAAACGTCTTTGTCTTCCCGTTGCGCCTGCTCGGCACCAGTACCGAGGCGTTGCCCAAGGTCGGCGAGATTGAGGGCATGGCGCGAGAGCGTCAGCGTTCCATGCGTCGAAAAACCATCGCCGAGTTGCTTGCGCTGGCTGCGACTGGCGGCGCCGAAAGCCCCGGCAAGCGCAGTGTCATCGCGGTTCAATACCAGCGAAACGACGCGATTACCGTCCTGGTCAAGCGACTGGCAAATGGCATTTGCGATCTGTGTGAGAAGCCGGCGCCGTTCTGCACGAGCGAAGGCCCATATCTGGAATGCCACCATGTCCAGCGACTCGCCGATGACGGGCCCGATACGCTGCAGAATGTGGTTGCGCTCTGCCCGAACTGCCACCGGCGCATGCACTTGGCCGCG